>JAKAGN010000329.1 GCA_021815525.1 Deltaproteobacteria bacterium | reverse complement strand
ACGTCATCCGGCGAAAGGGAGAGGGCGGCGGTGATCTGCATGGCCGCGCACAGGATGTTCCTGTGGGAGAGCACGGCAAGCCGCAGCTTTCGGGACGAGGCCGCCCGCGCCGGGGCTATGAGAAACGGGTCGTCGCCCTGCGCGTGGTGCCGGCCGTAGCCGCGCTCGTCCAGGCAGGAGTCGAGGCAGAGGAAGGCCTCCTCCCGGGGCGAGAAGGAAAGGAGTCGACCGGTGGGAACGCCTGCCGCGCACAGCTCCACGACGGCCCTTTCCCGCTCCGGGTCCACCACCGTTGCGGCGGGCGTGGTCTCCTCCAGTATGGCGCGAAGGTGCTCGTCCATGAGATCGCCCGGAACCGGCACCAGGGCCGCGTCCAGGGCGGCCGAAGCCTCCACCAGCCAAAGGCTGCGGTGGCAGTTGCGGGCCGCCAGGACCACCCGCGAGCCGGGGCACACCCCCTGGGCGAAAAGGCCGGCCGCGCAGGCGTCGACCTCCCGCAGGTACTCCTCGAAGCCGGTCTTCCTGTCGCCGCAGACCAGGGCCGTTTTTCCGGGGTAAAGAAGGGCGTTCCTGCGGATGACGTCGTAGGCCGTGAAGCAGTGGGATGTCATGGGAAGTCCTTCCTGGTCGGCCCGTTAAAAAGGCCGGTATGCCCGCACCGTTCGCGGCGTCACGAAGCAAGCCCTATGGCCGAGGCGCAGCGGCCCGTAACCTTGTCACGCCGGTAGGAGAAGAACTCGGGCGGCCCGCAGCGGGTGCAGAGGCCCGCCGTTCCGATGCGCCGTCCCGAAAGCCCCGCGGCAAGGAGCTGGTCGCGGGTCATGGACCAGAAATCGAAGCGATTCGTCCGGTCCCGGTAAACCCAGAGGGGCTCGGGGATTTCGCTCCGATAGTTCACGAACTCCGAGCAGGCCGGGCAGAGGCTGGGGCCGATGCCGGCGGCGATGTCGGCCGGCTCGCTTCCGAAGCGCTCCATCATGGCGGCCACGGTCTTTCCGGCCACGTTTGCGATGCTGCCCCGCCAGCCCGAGTGGACCGCGGCAACCACTTTTTTTACCGGATCGTGGAGGAGCACGGCCTGGCAGTCGGCGGTCTTGATGGCGAGAAAGAGGCCGGGCGCGTTGGTCACCATTGCGTCGGCCTTTTCGCCCGTGAGCCACAGGCGGGGGGCGTTTTCCCCGTGCTTTTCCAGGACCAGCACCCGGTCGCCGTGGACCTGGGCCACTACGGCGAGCCTGGGGGCGGCCAGCACGTCGCATATCCGCGTACGGTTCTCCACGACCAGCTCCGGGTCGTCCCCCACCTTCATCCCCAGGTTCAGGGATTCGTAAGGCCCGCTGCTTACGCCGCCGCGCCGCGTGAAAACCGCGTGAACCGCGCCGGGAGAGTCCAGCACCGGGAAAAGATAGTGGGGCACCCCATTTTTTTCGTCCCGGATCATTCCTTGGAGCCCGATCTGCGTATTTTTTCGATGATTGCGGTGGTGGAAAGCCCTTCCGAAAGCCGCGCGCGCACCACCCTGCCCCCCGCGGCCCTGACCTCCGCGGCGCCTACGATCTTGTCCTCGGGCCAGTCCGCGCCCTTCACCAGGACGTCCGGCAGGAGCCGCCGTATGAGGCCGCCGGGGTCGGCCTCGTCGAAGAGGGTCACGAAATCGACACTCTCCAAGGCCGCCACAAGCTCAGCGCGTTCGGCCTCGGCAATCACGGGCCGGCCCGCGCCCTTGATGCCGCGCACGGAGCGGTCGGAGTTGACGGCCACCACCAGGATGTCGCCCTCTGCGGCGGCCGCGGCCAGGTAGCGCGCGTGGCCCGCGTGGAGGATGTCGAAGCAGCCGTTGGTGAAGACCACCCGCCGCCCCGCGGCCTTGGCCCGCGCCACCTTTTCGGCCAAATCGTTTTGGGAGAGGATTTTTTCGTTCATGAACGCCCATCGAAGGCGCTTAGGCCGTTTTCGATGCCGTCTCCGCGCGCCTCGTTGCTGGTTGATTTCAATAAAGTATAGATTTCCGGTCCCTCCAGCAAGGGATTTTTTCCCGGAAAGAGGCCATCTCCCCGAAATCGAGGCTTGCCGAAATGGTTGCGGGCCGCTTTCCCGCGCGGGCGAGGATATTCCCCCAGGGCGAGACTATCTTGGAGCGGCCCGCGAAAAGGGTGTCCTTGTCGGCCCCGCAGCGGTTGGCGGCGATGACGAAAACTTGGTTCTCCACGGCGCGCGCCGTGGCCAGGACGTCCCAGTGCCGGGCGCGCGCCACCGGCCACTGGGCCGGGATAACGAGGATTTCCGCGCCCATCTCCGCGGTTTTGCGGGCGATTTCCGGGAAGCGCAGGTCGTAGCAGATGATGAGGCCGATCCTTCCCAGGGGCGTGTCCAGCACCACCGCCCGGTCGCCGGCCGCGAAGCGCCGGTCCTCGCCCGTGGGGGAAAAGAGGTGGACCTTGCGGTAGGGGGGCCTTCGCACTCCTTTTTCATCCACGAAAAAGGACGAGTTGGCGACGCCCTCCGGCGTGCTTTCTGGCAGGCTCCCCACGATGGAGAGCCCCAGCTCCCGGGCCTCGCGCGCCAGGCGTTCGAGCAGCTCCGGCGTGCGCTCCGCGTGCTCCGTAAGCCTCGGGTAATCGAAGCCCGCGGACCACATCTCGGGAAGCGCGGCCAGATTCACGCCGCGGCCGGCGAGCCGCCGCAGGCCCGAGACCGCCCGCGCCAGGTTTCCCGAAACGTCCCCAAGGCGCACGTCCATCTGCACCACGCCCGCCGTCACCTTCATGGCTGTTTTCAAAGCCTGACCTTGATTTCAAGCCGCTCCACCCCGTTTTCCGTGTAGCGGCGCAAAAGGTTGAACCCGTGCTCGTCCCCCCTGTAAAGGCTCAGGTCCAAGCGCTCCTTCGGAACATAGGGGGGCTCCTCCGACGCCGCGCCGTTCACCGTTATCCCGTTCGCCTGGATGAGCACGAGATCGCCCCCGGCCAGAAGCTCCGGCCTCCACTGCCTGGGAAAGCTGATCTTGGCGAACTGGTCCGTGCGGTAGCCATAGAGCAGCATCACGTGGTGCCAGCCCAGGTGAAACATCAGGTGGTAGGGGTCTCCCGCGAGGGGGCTTTCAAGGTCCTTCGGGAAAAAGGAGAGCTGCTCGAAATCCATCAGGACGAGCCGGTCGCGGCCCTTTGGCGCCAGGGGCGCGAGGAACTCCTTTTCCGGGCTCTCGCGGAAGAAGGGGTGCGCGACAAGCCGCGCCGCGGATGCCGCAATCGTTACGTCCGCCAAAAGGAGGACCGAAAGGACCGCAAGGGCCGCCCTTCGCCGCAAAACCCAGGCAATGGGCGGCGCGATGAGAAAGGCGGTGAGGGGCGCCAGGAAGGCTAAGTAGCGGACCTCCCGGAAGGAGAGGGATTGGATGAGGGCCACCGAAAAAATCCACGAAAAAGCCGCGGCGCGGCGCAGCCTGGAGCCCTTGAGGGCCATGACGAGCCCGGGGATGACAAGGGCCGAGGCCGCGATTCCGTAAGCCCAGAAGTTCCGCGCGTATATCCACCACGGAAAAAGGAGGGCCCGGTCCGCCGCGTGGATGTTCCCCACGCCCCTTATCTGCAGGAGGGGGCGCGCAAGGAGGGGCGAGTCCGGAAAGGGGTTGCCCAAGACGAGGCCCAGCGCCAGCCACACCACGGCCCCGCTCGCCAGCGCCCCGGCCGCCAGCGGGAGCAAGGGGCGGAAGGACCCGCGCTTTTTTCCGGTGAGCTGCGCCAGGAAAAAGGAAAGAAGGGTGAGAACCCAGAAAAGGGCGCAGGTCTGCTTTACAAGGGCCGCCGCGGCCCCGAGCGCCGTAAGGGCGAGCCAGGTCCCGGCCTCCGGCTTTTCCAGAAAGCGCTCCGCACCCGTCAGCATGGCCAGAAAAAGCACGCCGGGGATTATGTCGTGGCTCACGAAGGGGGCGTAGGAGAAGAAGATGAAGCTGGGGATGGCGGCGGCGAAGGCCAGGAAGGAGGCCCAGGTCCGGCCGAAACGGGCGTTTATGAGGCGGCGCGTCCAAA
>JAKAGN010000328.1 GCA_021815525.1 Deltaproteobacteria bacterium | reverse complement strand
GTTCTTCACCATCCACATGCAGGTGGCGTCCACGTGGGCGTAGTCCGTCTTGATATCCGGGTACTCCTTGGCCACCTCGTAGAAGGCGCGCTCCCACAGGTCGAAGGCGTAGGTCAAGACGTTGGTCTTGCCGCAGAGGGTGACCTTTTTTCCGCGGTTGCGCTTGCGGCAGTACTCGAAGGCGTAGCGGATGCAGCGCTCCACGCCCTTACGGGTATTGATGGACTCCTGGACCGCCACCTCGTCGGCGGTGCCCTTCTTCAAGACCCCGCCCGCGCCGGTGTAGAGGCCCTCGGTGTTCTCCCGCACCACCACGAAGTCGATCTCGGAGGGTCCCTTGTCCTTCAAAGGCGTGGCCACGCCCTCGTAGAGCTTGACGGGCCTAAGGTTTATGTACTGGTCCAGGGTGAACCTGAGCGTCAGGAGTATGCCCTTCTCGAGGATGCCGGGCGCCACGTCCGGGTGGCCGATGGCGCCAAGGAAGACGGCGTCGTGGGTCTGAAGCTTTTCCACCACGCCAGGGGGCAGGATCTCGCCGGTTTTCTTGTAGTGCTCGCCGCCCAGGGGGTAGGGGGTGAAGGCAAAGGAGATGTTCTCCTTGGCCGCGGCGGCCTTTATGACCTTGATTCCCTCGGCCACCACCTCGGGGCCCGTGCCGTCACCGCCAATGACGGCGATGTTGTAAGTCTTTGCCATGTTCAGGTCTCCATAAAATAAAAAATTTCCGGCCGAAGTGAAAACCGGCCGGAGACCCCTTCTTTGACCTATTTTTGCTTATAAGGCAAGGCCAAAATGCGAAAACCGCCACCGCCTCTCGGCCGGTGGCGGTTTTTTTCCGAACGGAAGCTGCGTCAGGCCGGCGTGTCGGCGGGCTTTTCGGTTTCGCCGCCCTTGTTGTTCGCCGCGCCCGGGGGGACCGCCGCCTTTTTGGGCGCCGCCACATGCTTCCACACCATGACGGCCGGGCCCGAAAGAACGTAGGTAACCCCCACGATGAAGAGCATGATGTCCGGCTTGTAGACGATGAGGATGATGACCAGAAGCGCCGTGGTGAAGGTGGAGAGGCTCTTCTTCTTGGTGGCCAGTTCCTTGTTCTTGAAGCTCTCGTAGCTGATGGTGGAGACCATCAGGAAGGCCAGGAGGAACATCATAATAAGGATCAGGATGGAGTAGGGCGGCGCTGGATGGGCCGTGGTCAGGAGCTTCAAGTCGTCGTTGTAGCAAAGAAGGATGGTCACCATCGCCATGCCCGCGCCGGCGGGGATGGGAAGCCCCACGAAGTGATCGGAACTCACCACGCCCACCTGGGTGTTGAAGCGGGCGAGCCTAAGCGCCCCGCAGGCCAGGAACAGGAAGGCCACCAGCCACCCCAAGCGCCCGAAGTCCTGCAGCGCCCACATGTACATGATGAGCGCCGGCGCCATGCCGAAGGAAACGAGGTCCGACAGGGAGTCGTACTCCACGCCGAACTTAGAGGTCGTGTTGGTGGCGCGCGCTATCTTGCCGTCCAAGTTGTCGAACACCCCGGCCGCGATCACGGCCCAGGCCGCGTGGGTGAACTGGCCCCGGAGGGCCATGATGATGCCGAAAAATCCGCAGAACATGTTGAGGGAGGTGACGAGGTTCGGAATTACGTACACCCCCCGGTTCTTGTGCTCGCTGTCCTTGATGCGCTTTCTTCTTCTCATGGCGCGTCTCCTGCTAACTCTTTCCTGAGCGGTTTCCGGCCGTCAGATGTTGGCCACCACGCTTGTCCCGCCCCTCACCGTGTCCCCCACCCGCACGGCGGGCCTGGCTTCCGGCGGGAGGGAGAGGTCCACCCGGCTGCCGAAGCAGATGAGCCCGAAGCGCTGGCCGCGGTCCAGGCTGTCGCCGGGCTTCACGGCGCAACGGATACGCCGGGCCACGAGCCCGGCCACCTGCACCACGCAAAGCTTCCTTCCCCGCTCGTCGGCCAGGAAAACGGCGTTGTGCTCGTTTTCCAGGCTCGCCTTGGGAAGGCTCGCCACCATGTACTTGCCGGGATAGTAGACCACCTTCTCCACCGTGGCCGCCACCGGAAAGCGGTTGATGTGAACGTTGGCCACGGACATGAAGGTGGATATCTTCATGACAGGGCCCGGCAGAAAGGGGTTCTCGTCCACTATGCCGGCGAAGATGATCTTACCGTCGGCCGAGGCCACCACAAGTCCCGGGTCCGTGGGGATGAGCCGGTCCGGGTCCCGGAAAAAGAGGCCCACCGCCACCGTGGTCAGAAGTCCCAGGAAGGCCAGGAAGGGCAGGTGAATGAGCGCCAGCACCAAGGTGACGAAGGCGGCCGCCGCGATGTAGGAAAAACCGTCCTTGGCGATGGGAAATGGCGATCCTGACGGGGCGTCGGCCCAAGAGTACCTGTTGTCGTCGTTTTTCCGGGGGTCGTTTTCGGCCACGGTTCGTGCTCGATCCTTTCCTCGTTCTTAATGAATCATTCCAGTTATTGTAACGGAAAACCCGGGGACTGTCAACGGCGCTTCAGCTCCATCACTGATATTCGGGTGATGCTTGGCGTCAGCGAAGCGGGCGGGCCGGAAGGCGCGCGTCGGAGGGGCGAAGGTAGAGGGGGGCCAGGGTCTCGGCGCTGTCGGCCTTGGCCGCGGCGAGAAGCGGAAGCGCCAGGCGCGCCACCGTGGCGGCCCGCACCGCGTGGGTTCCGGGCGGGGCCAGGCGGATGTCCCGGCCCGGGTCGGCCGCAAGGACGTCCGCATAGCGCACGGCGCCGTCCCCCACCAGGATCGCCGGCGGTAAGATTTCCGCGGCGATCTCAAGGGGCTTGGCGACCCGGGGGGCCGAAATTTCCACCAAGCCCTCGGGCGAAGGCTCGTAGCCCGCGGCGTAGACCTCGCCGCGCCGGGAATCCATGAGGGCCCAGACGGAGACGCCGGCCAGCATGGCCTGGGCCGCGAGGCACGAGAGGGCCGGCACGCCCGCCACGGGCCTTTCGAGGCCCAGGGCGAGCCCCTTCATGACGGAGACCCCAAGCCTTACGCCGGAGAAGCTCCCGGGGCCCGTGGTGACCGCCAGGCCCTCCACCGCCGAAAGGGGAAGGCCCGAAAGCCGCAAAAGGGCATCCACCGCCTCCAGAACGAGCTTTTGGTGCCCGCCCGGAGCCGACAGGGAGATTTCGGAAAGCGGCGTACCGCCGTCGGCCAGGGCGGCCGAGAGGCTGCGGCCCGTCGTGTCTAAGGCGAGGACCAGCACCGGCCTACTTTTTCCCGTCCGCGCCGTTTCCCTTCCTGCGGGACGCGGCTGCCAGCCTTTTTCCCTCGCCCGGGAGAAGCACCAGGGGCAGCACCTCCTCCATGCGGGTGACGGGAATGAACAGGATCTTCTTCTTCACCTGGGCCGGCAGCTCCGAAAGCTCCTTGCGGTTCTTGTCGGGCATCACGATGGTCTTGATCCCGGCCCGAAGCGCGCCTATGGCCTTCTCCTTCAAGCCCCCGATGGGGAGCACCCGTCCGCGGAGCGTGATCTCGCCCGTCATGGCCACGTCGTTTTTGACCGGCCGCTGGGTGAAAACCGAGATCAGGGCCACGGCCATCGCCACGCCCGCGGAGGGCCCGTCCTTGGGTATGGCCCCGGCCGGCACGTGGATGTGGACGTCGTAAGACTCGAAAAGCTCGGGATCGATCTTAAGCTTTTCGGCGTAGGCCCGGGTGTAGGTCATGGCGGCCCGGGCGGACTCCTGCATGACCTCGCCAAGCTGCCCGGTGAGAACCAGCTCGCCCTTGCCCTTCATCACCGAGGCCTCCACGTAGAGGGCCTCGCCGCCCACCTGGGTCCACGCCAGCCCCGTGGCCAGCCCCACCTGGGCCACGTCCTGGTCCATCTCGGGAAAGTACTTGGCCAGCCCCAGGTACTTATCCAGGTTCTTACCGGAGATGGTGAAGGGCCCCTTCTCGCCCTCGGCGATCTTGCGGGAGACCTTGCGGCACAGCGTCCCTATCTCCCGCTCCAGGTTCCGGAGGCCCGCCTCGCAGGTGTAGTCGGTGGCCATTTTT
>JAKAGN010000327.1 GCA_021815525.1 Deltaproteobacteria bacterium | reverse complement strand
CCCGGTACGCCGGCGTCAAGGCGGATTTCACCGTGATGAAAAGCGAGGCGGAGATAGTAGACGCGATGGAGGCGGGCTCCTTCGACCTGGCCGCCGCGGGGCTCGCCCGGACTCCGGAGCGCGAGCGGCGCGTGAGCTTCGGGCCCGATTACTTCTCGGCGGAGCCCCAGGTGGTATGCCGCCGGAGCGGACCGTCGTGCCGCTCGGCCATAGGGCTTGTGAAGCGCCGGGTGGTGGTGGCCCAGGGCTCCTACCACGAGGAGCTTTTAGAGGGCCTGCGCAAACGCTACCCCAGCTTCGCATGGCAGGCCCTGCCCGGAGCAATGGCGGACGGAATGGCGGACCTCCTGGCCTCCGGCAAGGCCGACTTCGCGGTGATGGATTCACCGGTGGTTGCCATGCAAAAGCGTTTTCACCCCGATCTCGCGGCCGCCTTCTCCCTTGCCGATGAGTCGCAATTCGCCTGGGTGGTCCGAAAGGGCGAGCAAGACCTCATGACGCTCCTGTACCAGTGGATGGCCGAGCAAAAAACCCAGAAGCTCATCCTGACCCTGCGGGAAAAATACTTCGGGCACCTGGAATCCCTGGGCTACCGGGACCTCACGGCTTTTCACCGCTACGTGAAGACCAGGCTCCCCCAGCTCAAGCTGAAATTCCAGAAGGCTGGCAGGGACACGGGGCTCGACTGGGAGCTTCTGGCGGCCGTGGCCTACCAGGAGTCCCAGTGGGACGAGGACGCCGTGAGCCCGGGCGGGATAAAGGGCCTCATGATGCTCACCGACAACACCGCCGCCTGCGTGGGTGTCGATAATCCCTTCAACGCCGACCAGAGCATCCGCGGCGGGGCCAAGTACCTGGCGAGGCTTCTCCGCGACGTGCCATCCTCGGTGAAGGGCCGGGAGAACCGCCTCCGCTTCGCCTTGGCCGCCTACAACATCGGCCCCGGGCACGTAAGGGACGCCCGGAAGCTGGCCGTGCGCCTGGGGAAGGACCCCAACAACTGGCGCGACATCCAGCAGGTGCTGCCCCTCCTGTCCCTCGAAGCCTACCACAAGCGCCTGGCCTGCGGTTACGCCCGGGGCGCGGAATCGGTCCGCTACGTGAGAAGGGTGTTCTCCTACCGCGAAATACTGGCCAACAAGAGCCGCCCCCAGCGCCTCCCCAAGACGCGCCTCAACGCGCCCTCCCTCATGGACGCCGGGAGCGAGGAGTCGCGGGCCGCGGGCCGGGCCGGCCGCTCCCAGTCGTGATCATTCTTCGGAAAAGAACGCTATAGAATCTGCGAGAGGAACTGCCTCAGGCGGGGATGCTCGGGATTCTTGAAGAAGCTCGCGGGCGGGCCCGATTCGATTATGCGGCCCGCGTCCATGAAGACGACCCGGTCCGCCGCCTCGCGGGCGAAGCCCATCTCGTGGGTCACCACCACCATGGTCATGCCCTCGCGCGCCAGGCGCACCATGACGTCCAGGACCTCGCCGATCATCTCGGGGTCCAGGGCCGAGGTGGGCTCGTCGAAGAGCATGATCTTTGGGTTCATGGCCAGCGCCCTTGCGATGGCCACGCGCTGCTGCTGTCCGCCGGAAAGCTGGGAGGGGTAGTGGCCGGACTTGTCGGCGATGCCCACCTTCTCCAGAAGCGTCATGGCCTTCTTCTCGGCCTCGGCCCGGGGGGTCTTCCGGAGCTTCATGGGCGCAAGGGTCAGGTTCTCCAGGGCCGTCTTGTGGCGGAAGAGGTTGAAGCTCTGGAAAACCATCCCCAGCTCCTGGCGGATGCTGTTGATGTTCACCGAGGGCCCGTAGATGTCGGAGCCGAAGACCTCGATGACGCCGGCGTCTATGGTTTCCAGGCGGTTGATGGAGCGCAGGAGCGTGCTCTTTCCCGAGCCCGAGGGCCCGATGATGACCACGCGCTCGCCGGGGTGGACGTCAAGGCTCACGTTGTCCAGGGCCTTCAGGGCGCCGAAGACCTTGTAGACGCCCTCCATGCGTATGATGGGCGGGGCCTTAGCGTCGCTCATGTCTTCCCAGCCTTTCCTCCATCATGCCCACCAGCTTGGAAAGAATGAGGGTGATGACAAGATAGACCACGGCCACCAGGGTGTAGGTCTCGAACACCAGAAAGCTCGTGGATGAGAACTCCTTGGCGCGGCGCAGCAGATCCGCCACGGCGATGATGGATACGAGCGAGGTGTCCTTGAGAAGGGCTATGAACTCGTTTCCCACCGGGGGAAGGATGGTGCGCAGGGCCTGTGGGAGCACCACGTGGAACATGGTCTGGGCCCGGCTGAAACCCAGGGATAGAGAGGCCTCGGTCTGGCCCTTGTCGATGGACTCTATGCCCGCCCGGAAGACCTCCCCCATGTAGGCGCCGTAGCAGACGCTCATGGCGATCACGGCGGAGGGCAGGGGGGGTATCTTAACGAACTGGGCCAGCCCGTAGTAGATGTAGAAAAGCTGGACCAGAAGGGGGATGCCCCGGATCACCTCCACGTAGGTGGAGGCCGCCAGCGCCACGATGCGGACCTTCGACACGCGCCCCAAGCCCACGAAAAGCCCGATCAGAAGGGCGAAGCCGATGGAGGCGAAGGTCACCTCGAAGGTGATGACGATGCCGTCGGAAAGATACCACAGGGCCTTGCCGTAGACCTGGGGCTTGTAGACGAGAAGGCCCGCCAGCAGGAGCACCGCCCCCACGAAGGAAATCCTCCAGGCCGTGAAAAGGTCCTTATCCTTCGAGGTGGGAATGGCCGCGCCGTCCCCTATGGCGATGACGTGTTCGGATTTTTCTTTCATTTTCGGTAGATTCCGCGCGGGGTCACCTTACGGGAGGCCCCGCGCGCGTATCCTATTTCGCCGCCATCCACTTCTTGAGGAGGGCCTTGTCGATGCCCTTGGCCTTCACGGCCTTGATGCCCTTGTTGACGAGGTCGAGAACTTCCTTGTTCCCTTTTTTCACCGCGATGCCGTAGTACTCGGCGGTCTTGGCTGTGACCACGGCCGCGATCACGAACTTTCCCTTGTACTTGTCGGTCTTCAAGGCGTACTGGCTCGCCACCGGGTCGTCGCACACGACGGCCGCTATGCGTCCGTTGTAGAGGTCCTCGAACGCGAGCCCCACCTCGTCGTAGGTCTTTGAAACGACACCCTTCTGCTCCTGGATGGCGAAGGTGCCCGTGGTTGAGATCTGGCTTCCAACTTCCTTGCCGACAAGATCCTTCAGGCTCTTCACCTTTACGCCCTTGGGAACCACGATGGCCTGCCGCACCTGGTAGTAGGGAATGGAGAAATCCATGGTCTTCTTGCGCTCGTCGGTGATGGAGACCGAGGAGCACACCGCGTCGTACTGTCCGGCCTCGAGGCCGCCGAAGATGCCGTCCCAGGCCGTGGCCTGGAACTTGGCCTCGAACCCGGCCTCCCTGGCCGCGGCCTTCATGTAATCGATGGAGTAGCCGACGATCTCCTTGTTGGAATCCACGAACTCCATGGGCGGCCAGGTGGCGTCCGTGGCGAACGTGATGGTGCGTTTCTTGGCCGCGAAGGCCACGCCGCATACCGCCACGGCGATGAGAAGCGCCGCCATGAGCTTTCTAGTCATTTTTTTCTCCTTTTCAGGGTTCGTTTTTGTCCCTGCGCTTACGCGCCGGATGCGCATTTATCCTGAACCCTGTAGCACTTTTATTTTTCGGCGCGCAACAGAAACTTGATGTAACCGCACCCCCCTTCCAAAAGCGCCTCCGGCGGCCGGGGAGACTACGTCCCCCCGGACCCCCGATAATGGCTCCACATGTGCTGCGCACATGCGGAGCAGTGTTTCTTGAGGGCTTCGCATCCCTCGCGGAGACGCCAGAAACGCTGAAAGTTCAGCATTTGGAGCATCCGTCACGAATCGTCAATATTACTTGCTGAAAATATTTAAGATTGGATCGTTCATAATTTGAACGTTCAAAAATTGAACGTTCAAATTATGAACGCCCTACTTTTAATTTTTTGAAATTAAAGCATAAAACCGTTGCACCCTCTCGCGCCATCCGGGGGCTTCCA
>JAKAGN010000326.1 GCA_021815525.1 Deltaproteobacteria bacterium | reverse complement strand
CCATTCCCGGGCATGAGGCCGGGCATGGCCTCAACCCATTCTTTTCAATGACAAAATTGGCGTAAAGTGGGAGCCCAAAATGACGCTTGGGCCGGATTGTTTCACTTGCACGTTTCCGGTAGCATCCCTCTCACATGAAGAAAGTTTGTTCGCTTGACACCCCAGAAAGCCCCGGGAGGGAAAAAATGAAATCCGGAAGCGTAAAGATGATTTTGGCGGTTTTGGCGGCGGCCCTGATTCTCCCCTCGCTGGCCCTTGCCGGCAGCAATCCTCCTCCCCCCACGGGCTTCAAGATCAAACCCAATCTCCAGGCGGTGACCCAGACCAGCGTGGGCGTGATGTGGGAAACCTACAACCTCGCCACCGCCACGGTCAAGATCTCCGTCAACTCCAACATGACCGGCGCCGTCACCCAGAGCATCGCGGCCTCCGGCAAGCGCCAGCGCATCACCCTGGGCGGGCTCGCCCCCAACACCGTTTATTACTACCAGGTGGTCTCCGACGGCGAAACCAGCCCCAAGGGCTCCTTCGTCACGGCGCTCCCCAAGGGAAGCCGTCTTCCCTTCCGGTTCGGCGTCTACGGCGACTCCCGCCAGGCGACCTGGTACGAGGACATAGTGGCCAAGTACGGCGACAACGACGATCACCTGCCGGTCTGCATCAGCATGAACTCCTACGCCCCGGACTTCCTGATCCACGTGGGCGACCTGGTCCAGGACGGCAACAACACCGACCAGATATACAACTTCTTCAGCGTGGAGAAGGAGCTTCTGGCCAGCAACCCCCTGATCGCCACCTACGGCAACCATGAGTTCTCGGGCGGCGCCGACACCGGCAACACCAAGATGGACGAGTTCCTGATTCCCCTTTCGGGCCCCAACTTCGCCTACTACTCCATTGTGTACGGCAACATCAAGCTGATCGTCCTCAACACCGGCGCGGGCGTGTGGAACACCGACAACTACGATGTCATCAAGACCGGCTCCACCCAGTGGAACTGGCTTAAGGGCGAGATCACCGCGGGCGCCAACGACCCCGACATCGACCACATCTTCCTCTCCATGCACGTTCCGCCTTACTCCTGCGCCAACTTCGGCGACAACCCCACCCTCATCACCGCCATCACGCAGGTGGTGGAGATCACCAGCAAGGTCAAGGCGGTCTTCATGGGCCACGAGCACGACTACCAGAGGCTGCAGCACGACGGCGTGGATTACATCCTCTCCGGCGGCGCCGGCTCCCCGGTTCTCGACCTTCCCTGGAAGGGCGGCGCGGACGACACCTCCGCGGTCTTCATCAAGTACGACGACTGCCTGAACTACGTGCTGGTTGACGTGGCCGGAAGCACGGTCCACTGCGAGGCCCGCAAGGTCCAGGGCAACGGCAACAGCTCATCTTCGATCCTGGAGAGCTACAACCTGTAACGGAAGCTAGCCTCCCCCGCCATGCGCCGGACCGGGACCACCCCGGCCCGGCGCTTTTTTTGGGGGAAAACCGGGCGTTGACACGCGTGTCCCCCAGCCGGTAAAATACCGACATGAATAAATTCCGGTTCAAAACCGCCCTGGCGGTCATCCTGCTTCTCGCGGCGGCTTCCGCGGCCCTTGCGGAGCCTGTCCCGGCAAGGCCGGCCTCCCCCGAGCAGATGCTTTTCGAGGAGGCCCAGGCCCGCGAGTCCGCCGGCGACGTACTGGGCGCCATAGCCCTCTACGAAAAAGCCATACGGCAGAATCCCTCCTCCGAGTTCGCCGGGGAGGCGCTCTTCCGCTCGGCCGCCCTCTACGACGAGCGGCTCTACGTCCCGCCCCTGGCCCTCGAACGCTACCGGCTTTATCTCGCCCGCTACAAGGGCCGCCTTTCCATACGGGCCGCGGCGCGCATCAAGGACCTCGCCCGCTTCGAGAAGGTGAACATCCCGGCCTACCAGCGCTACCGCCGCATCATGGACCTCGGCGCCAACAAGCCCGTCGAGGCGCGCAGGCAGATGGAGGCCTTCATCGCTGCGAACCCCAAGTGCGGCTTCGCCGACGAGGCAATCCTTTGGCTCGCCAACGAGATCAAGGGGTTCAGAAGGGGAGTCACGAACCTGGCCGTGGAGGAGCCCGCCATCAGGAGGTCCATGGCCCTATACCAGCGGATATTGGACGAGTACCCGGAAAGCCCGGTGCGGCTGGCGGCCCTGAAGAACATGGGCGACTGCTACCGCTTCCTGGGCGACTACGAAAGCGCGCGGAGATACTACCGGAAGGTGGTGGCCGAGGGCGGCCCCGAGGGCAGGCTCCTCGTTGGCGAGTACTGGCGCATGACCAACCTCAACATCTACCGCAACAAGGCCCTCTACGCCGCCGTCGTGCTTTTCGCCGCCCTTTTCGGCTCCCTTTTCATACTCCTTGATCTTGACCGGAAAAGCTTCGTCCGGGGCCTCCTCTCGGGCCTCAAGGGCGCGGCATGGCTGCTCCCGGTGGCCGCGGCCCTCTTCTTCGTGGTCTGGCGCTATACGGACGCCACCAAGGACAACATCAACGGCACCGAGCCCGCAATGGTGGCCTGGATCATGGCCACCGCCATGCTGGCCCTTGTCGTGAACGGGCTGGCCGTGGAGGCCGACCGGACCCGCCCCGTGAGCGCGGCCCTATACCTTACCATACTCTGCGGCATGATCCTGTGCCTCGTTTACGCGGGCTTTTATGCCCTGGACCTTCTTCCCTACGTGGAAAAGCTCTTCATATGAGAGCCGATTGCAAAACTCCTGCATCCGCGCCGCAGGCATCATTGCGGTGCAACGCCTTGCCTGGCGGCGCAATATACAGCATCGAGGCCTGAACACCTGGAGGTTTTGAAGTAAGCCCATGAAAAGCGAAAAGGCAAAGCCCAAAAACTCCGTCAAGGCCTTCCTGGCCCGGCCCTTCGTGCTGCCGGGGCTGCTTTTCGTGGTGCTGGCCGGCTGCGTCCTTTTCGTGGTGTCATCCTGGGACCTTTCCGGCGGCTCGCAGAAAGCCGCACCCGCCAGCCACGACGAGGCCTCCCCCGCTTCCGGCGCGGGCTCCGCGCCCAAGCCCGTGGGCGCAACCCCGGGGAAAACCGTCAAGATGGTGGCGGAAAGCCCCGGCAACCCCGTGGATGCCAGGCTCTCCGGCGTTACCGTCACCCCCATCCCCACCTCATCCGACGACGAGGCCGGCCTCTCCCCCGAGGAAAAACGCGTGCGCCACGTGCTGGCCGCGGCCAGAAAGCCCTTCCGCTCCATGGTGCAGGCGCTTTCCTCCTTCGTCTGCCGGGGGGAGATGAAAATAAGGGTCCCCAACATGGCCACCTCCGAGGCCGCATACGCGGCGGGCCAGCACTACGGCGAGGGCATCGAGGTCACCAGCAGCTTCACCTTCACCAAGGGCGAGGACGGCAGCTTCTCCGTCCACCAGGCGACCAGGTCATCCACCGGCAAGACCGAGTACGACACGAGCCAGTACAACGGCGACCTCTACTACGACGGAAAGACCTTCACCTACATAGGCTCCGACGGCAAGAAGGCCGACCAGGCCATGCTGGCCAAGGTCCTGGGAACCGACAACCCCGACGGCTACGAGCCCCTGGTCCACCGCAACTGGATGCGCATCCTCTCCGACATAACCCCCGTCGTCGGCCTCGACCAGGGCTCCGCAAGCTCCGGCAGCACCACCTACGGCATAAAGGGCGCCAACCCCGAGACCCAGAAACACACCATGGAGCTAAGCAACCTGGAAGGCTCCATGTCCTTTCTGGACTCCTCCCAGACCCTCACCCAGGCCAGGCTCAACGGGGCCGGAACCCTCCGCAGCGGCTACATGAGCGGCGCCAACGTGGAGTACGGCGTCACCATCTCGACAAGCGACATCGGCTCCGTCGCCACGGCCGCCCGCGCACCCAGGTAGGAATATGGACGGAGAGGACCGCGGTGGAGGGGCTTATCGCTCCGCCGTTCACGGCCGCACAGCTGAAAAAAGTGGGCTCCTTGCCAAAAACTGAAAAAATCACAAGGCCATGCCCCCCAGCCACGAAAAAAAGCCGGTGAAGCTTC
>JAKAGN010000325.1 GCA_021815525.1 Deltaproteobacteria bacterium | reverse complement strand
CAGCCGCACCACCCGGATGTTTTCGGGATACTGCATCCGGCCCACCCCCGCGAGATCTGCGGCTCCGTAGGTGCACCAGTTGCACAAAAAAGCGACGATCTTGGGTTCCCACTCGGCCATGACCGGCAGTTCTCCCTTTCTTCGAGGATGGAAGGATTCCGTGCGGCCGCCGGATTTTAAACCAACGACCCGCTTTCTCTTTATAGCCGAAATCCGCCCGCTGTCAAAGACTTTCGCCCTTTCGAGCGAGCGGGCTCTTCACGGTGGGAAGGGGCGCAAACCGTCCCCTCCCCCGCAAGACTGAATGGTTACGTTTTCCGTCGGCCTGGCGTTGCATCGTGCCGTACGGCCGTGATAACATGATGTCGTCAAATTGCCATTCGGTCGCCCGCTGTTCGCCGCGGGCCCCAGGAAGCCCGGCGGGAGCGGCTTTTTCTCGATGCCGTGCGGGCGGCCACGTCCGGCCGCGGGCAGGGACCGAAAAATTTAACCCATCCATTTTTGTTTCCGCGAGGCGCAGATGGCCCAGGAAAAGGAAGGTTCCCCAACCAAAGGCTCCAACGGGGGCGTGCCGGGCGTCCCCCTTTTCGACGTCCCCGACGCAGAGGAGGTTGCCCGTGTCGCCGCGCGCTGGGCCGAGGCCAGGCGGCGCGAGGCCATCCGGCAGGAGCGCGCCGAGCGCTGGAAGAAGCGCCTGTGGAAAGCCCGGCAGGCGGTGGCTGTGCCCTGGAATCGGCTGCAGTACAGGCTGGAGTTCATCGGCCGCCGCATCAAGGAGCCCTGGAACGATATTCTCCTTAAGATCGAGGCTGTTAGGGAGGCTCGGGCGCAGAAGCGCATCGCCTACATGAAAGCAATGGCGCCCGCGCGGGAGGAGGCGGCCCGCAAGCGCTGGGAAAAGCGCAGGAAACGCGCGGTGGCCCTCGAGGACAGGCTCGCGGTCCTGAAGGAGCGCACCAAGGTAATCCGGGGCCTTTTCACGGGCTTCTTCCGCCGCTTCGAAAGCTTCCAGGAGGACACCAAGAACTTTTTCCTGGCCCCCTTCCACGAGATTGCGGAGCGGCGCGCGGAGGCGGCCGAGGCCCGCCGGAAGAAGGTCCTGGAGCTTTTGGACAAAAGCCGCCTGGACCGCGACGGCAAGGTGCGGGCCAAGCATCTGAAAATGATGGAAAAAATTATCCGCAAGCGGGAGCGGGCCCAAAGACGGCGCGAACGGCTGGACGGCTTTTACCGCTTCGCGCGGAGCTTCGGCAGGATATGGCGGGAGACCGCCCAGATCAGGCGGCTCATTTACCTCGTGGCCGCGGCCTACCTGCTCTTCCGCTACCGCTCGGCCATCGCCGACAAGGTGGGCGGGTTCATCGGCTTCGATCTCCAGAAGCTCATGAAGTGAGTCCGGGCCGCTGGCGGCGTTCCCCGCGCGGAACCGCGGCCGGCGGCCATTCCAGCCCCTTCCGGTTTTCCCGCAAAAAATCCAGCGGCTTGAAGCCTTCGGCGTCTTGTGGTAACTGACGGTGAGGAAAAAGTCCGGAACTGCCTATGTTTATTATAGATTATCATGTTCACACAAGGCTGTGCAACCACGCCGCGGGCTCCATGAATGCCTACGCGCGCAGGGCCGTGGAGCTGGGCCTTTCCGGGATCGTCTTTCTGGACCACCTGACCCTGCGGCCCGACGACCGCCGCAGCTCCATGGCGGAGGAGGAGGTGGGGCTTTACTACGGAGCGGTAAGGCGCCTGGCCCGCCTGTACCGGGGCCGGCTGGAGATACTCTCGGGGCTCGAGATCGACCACAACCCGGAGTGGAACCCCCGGGCGCGGGAGCTGGCCGAACGCTTCGCCTTCGACGTGGTGACCGCCTCCGTGCACTTTTCGGGGGACATGAGCTTCGTCAGCCGTAAATCCGCGGGAAGGAACCGGGACGTGCCGGACGACGCCTTCGCGGACGCCTACTTCGCGGCGCTCGATTCCATGCTGGACGATCCCTTTTTCGACGTTGTGGGCCACGTGGACGTTTTGAAGAAGTTCGGCCGCAAGATTTCCCCCGAGCTGGCGGGTCGCTTCCGGAAGCTTTTCTCGCGCATGGCGGCTTTAAATCTCGTCATGGAGATGAACACCAGCGGGTTCGACCACCCCGCTGCCGAGCCCTACCCGGGTGAAACCCTTCTCCGCCTGGCGGCCGAGGCCGGGCTTCCGGTGTGCCTTGGCTCCGACGCCCACGCGCCGGAGCAGGTGGGGCGCCATTTCGGGGACGCCACAAGGCTCCTCGCCCGATGCGGCCACACGCGGCTCACCCAGCTCGTCGGGCGCAAGGCGCGCTTCATCAGCCTCGATGCGGCGTAAGGCCTTTCCCCCGGCCCGCCCCAAAAGCGTCGCGGCGACAGAGATTGCGGAGGAAACTAAATGCCCAAACCGGTCCCGAACTTGCTGGGACGCCTCATGCGGACCTTCGTGCCCCTGTCCCTCGTGGTGGTGGTCCTCTCGGGCGTGGTGTCCTGGCTCGAGGTCCGGTGGGAGACCCGGCAGGCCGTCATGCAGCGTCTCACCTCGGTGGTGGAGGTGAAGGCCCAGGAACTTTCGCTGTGGATGGATGAGAAAAAACAGGACGTGGCTTTCCTGGCCGTGGATTCCGATTTGCTTCGCCAGGTCCAGGCGCTGTCGAAGGACCCCCAAGACGCGGAGGCCGCCGACGCTCTTTCCGCGCGGCTCTCCACCCTGGCCGCCCATTGCCCGGATTTTTCCGAGATATTCGTGACCGAGCCGGACGCCTCCCGCATTCTCGCATCCTCCACCATGAGCCATACAAACCGCAGGCTTTCATCGACCCCCTTCCTGGAGGCGGCCGGCTCCCGCCGTTTTCGTTCCACCGTCTACCGTGAAGCATCCACCGGAAGCCTCATCCTGACCCTGGGGACCTCCGTGGAATCGGACGGCCGGGTCCTGGCCCTCCTGGGCGTGCGGGCGGACCTGTCCCGCCTCTCCTCCCTTGTCGGGAGCCGGACCGGGCTCGACTTCGACGGCGAGGTGCGTTTCGAGGACCGGCAGGAGTTCTCGCTCTCCCCCAAGGGGCCGGCGGAACACCGGCGGGAGGTGCTGGCGGGTTACACCGTCACGGAAAACTATCCCAACTACGAGGGGGTCATCGTTCTGGGGGCCGTCAAGTACCTGGATGAGCCGGGCCTCGTCCTCTTCGCCGAATCGCCGCGCTTTTCGGCCCTGGCCCCGGCCCGCAGGGTGGCGGGCACCGTCATGGCGGCGGGGCTCCTCCTGGCGGCCCTCATGACGCTTGGCATGTACTACGCCTCGCGCCGCATAGCCCGGCCCATCCTGGCGGTGACGGAGGCGGCCGAGGCCGTGGCCCACGGGGACCTAACCCGCAAGGCCCCGGTCATGGGAAGGGACCAGATCGGCCGGCTCGCCATGACCTTCAACTGGATGACGGACCAGATCCAGACCCTCTACGCGGACATGCGGGAGAAGGTTACCCAGATACAGGAGGCCAAGGATGCCATCGCCCGCAAGGAACGGCACTTCCGGGCCCTCATCGAAAACGCCTCGGACCTGATCGCAGTGATGGACTCGGAGGGCCGCCTCACATACGTCAGCCCCTCCGTGAGCCGCATCCTGGGCTTCTCGCCCGGGGAGGTGGAGGGCAGCTCCGCCTTCGACTGGTTTCACGCAGAGGACGCCAAAAGGCTCCGCGAGGCCTTCCCAAGGCTGATGTCCCCCGAAAGGGTCATCCGGCCCGCCGACTACCGGGTGCGCCACAAGGACGGCGGCTACAGGGTGCTCGAAATGTACGGCACCAACCTCCTGGAGGACCCCGTGGTCCACGGCCTCATCGTGAACGCCCGGGACATGACCGAGCGCCGGAAGTACCTGGAGGAGCTGGGCCGCATGGAGAAGCTGGAGTCCATCGGGGTCATGGCCGGAGGCATCGCCCACGATTTCAACAACATGCTGACAGGCATCCTCGGCAACGTCTCCCTGGCGCGCCTCCAGGCCCCCCGGGACGCGCTCCTGGCCCAGCGCCTGGGGGAGGCCGAGAAGGCCATCCTG
>JAKAGN010000324.1 GCA_021815525.1 Deltaproteobacteria bacterium | reverse complement strand
GGGGCTCCGCGAGCCCACCAGGGCCACGGCCCGGCTGGACGCGGAAAGTGAGCCGTAAACATAGAGAAAGGGGGGCGGGTCGGGAACCTGCCGGAGAAGGGCGGGGTAGCAGTCGTCGGCGATGGTCACCACCGAGGCGCCGGCCTTCCGGGCCTCGTCGAGATCCATTTTCACATCGTCGGGAACCTTGCGCCCCAAAAGGTAGGAGATGGTCGCCTCCGGGAGATTCGCCTTCTCCCTAAGGGTTTGCGCATCGGATGAAAGGACGGCCGATGGCGGGCCCACGGCCTCCCAAAGGCGCCGGAACCGGTGGTTGCCCAGTCCCGGCGCGCTTCTCACGAAAAACCAGGGAAGGAGGGGATCGCTTATATCCTGCATGTCGGCGTGCGAGGCGGAAGCCTATGCCGCGGCTTCCGCGGTCCTTTTTCCTCCCCGCCAGAAAAGAAGGAACGGGCAGGCGATGTAGATGGAGGAGTAGGTTCCGGCCACGAAGCCTATGATGAGGCAGAAGGCGAAGTCGTGGAGCACCTCGCCGCCTAAGAAGAAGGTGGCGAAGACCGTGAGCAGCGTGACCCCGGAGGTGAGGATGGTGCGGCTCAAGGTCTCGTTGACGCTCCTGTTGATGACCACCTCCAGGGGCGAGCGGCTGTATTTCTTGAGGTTCTCCCGCACCCGGTCGAAAACGATGATGGTGTCGTTCACCGAGTAACCGATGATGGTGAGAAGGGCCGCCACGATCTGGAGGTTGAACTCCTTTCCCAGAACCGAAAGGAAGCCCACCGTGAGCAGCACGTCGTGCATGAGGGCGATGATGGCCCCCATGGCCGCCCGGAGCTTGAAAAGGTAGAAGCAGACGAGGGCTATGACGAGGGCCACGGCCATCAAGGCGTACATGGGAACGCCGAAGAGCGAAAGGAGATAGACCGCCCCCAGGATTATGGAACTCATGACCAGCGACGGCACCCACTGCAGCTCGAAGCGCCCGGAGATGTAGATCAGCATGAAGATCATGGCGTAAAACATGGAGGCCACGGCCTTGTCCCAAAGGTCCTGGCCCACCTGGGGCCCCACCGAGTCCTTGCCCACGACCTCGACGGTTTTCCCGGTTCCCTTTTCGATGGCGGCCTTGATCTTCAAGGAAAGGTCACTCGCCGACACGTCGGCCTCGCGGCCGCGGATGGAGAAGGTCCTCTCCTCGGCCAGGCCGTACTGCTGGATGGTGGAGGTGCCGAGCCCCACCGGATCCAGGGACTTCCTGATGGCGTCGGCCGTCATGGGCTGGGTGAACTTCACCACCACCAGGGTGCCGCCCTCGAAGTCTATGCCCATCTTGGGGCCGCCGTGGACGATCAGGCTCACTATCGCCAGGATGTTCAAAATGGTGGAAAGGCCGATGGCGATCCACTTCTTGCTCAAAAAATCGACGTTGATGTCCGGCTTTATGAACTGCATGACCGATTTCCTTATCTTGTGGGCAAAGTGGCGGCCTTAGATGCTGAGCTTCTTCACGCGGCGGTAGTACACGAACCAGTCGAAGATGATGCGCGTAACCACTATGGCCGTGAAGAGCGACGAGAGAAGACCCAGGATGAGGGTCACCGCGAAGCCCTTGATGGGCCCGGTCCCGAACTGGAAGAGGATCAGGGCCGTGGCGATGGTGGTGACGTTGGAGTCGACGATGGCGTGCATGGCCCGGCCGTACCCGGCATCCAGCGCCGCCGCCACGGTCTTGCCCATCCGAAGCTCCTCCCTTATGCGCTCGTTTATCAGCACGTTGGCGTCCACCGCCATGCCGAGCGTCAGGATCACGCCGGCGATGCCCGGAAGGGTGAGGGTGGCGGAGAAGGCCGCGAGCCCCGCGCCGATGAGAAGCGTGTTCAGGATGAGGGCGAAATCGGCCGCGAGCCCGGCCCCCATGTAGTAAACCGCCATGAATATGAAAACCAGCGCCGTGCCCACCGCGGCGGCGGTTACGCCGCTTCTGATGGAGTCGCGCCCCAGCGAGGGTCCCACGATGCGCTCCTCGATGGCCTTCACCGGCGCGGGAAGGGCCGTGCGAAGAACGATGACGAGGTCGTGGGCCTCGGCGTCGGTGAAGGAGCCCTCGATGATGCAGGAGCCGCCTCCGATCTTCTCCTTGATGACCGGCGCGGACTTCACCACGCCGTCCAGCACGATGGCCAGCCGCTTTTGAACGTTGGCGCCCGTGATGCGCTCGAACATGGCCGCGCCGGTTGAGTTGAACTGTATGGACACGATGGGCCGGCCGTACTGGTTGTCGATCTTGACCTCGGCCTTGGTGATGGTGTCTCCGGTCATCAGGGTCTTTTTCTTGACCAGGATGGGCGTACGGGTGACCACTCCGGTGTCGCGGTCCTTCTTCTCCTGCTCCAGTATCTCGGTTCCCCGGGGCAGGCGCTCGCCGGCCTCGAACTGGGAGGCGTCGTGCTCGTCGTCAACGATCTTGAACTCGAGCTGCGCCGCGGTTCCTATGATGTCCTTGGCCCGCTGGGGGTCCTTAACGCCCGGAAGCTCGATCAGTATCCGGCGCTCGCCCTGGCGGCGGATCTGGGGCTCGGTGACGCCCAGGGTGTCCACGCGGTTCCTTATGATCTCGGTGGCCTGCTCCACCGAGCCCTTCATGATGCGGTCGCGCTCGGCCGCCACGAGGCTTAGGGTGGCCAGCCGGTCCTGGCCCTCCACCCGGCTGGTGTAAACCAGCTCCGGAAAGTCCTTGGACAAGAGGGCCCGGAAGGCGGTCTCCGCGTCGGGCCCCAGGAGCGTGAGGCTGATCTTGTCGCCTTCCACCCGCTCCACGTCCTTGTGGGCGATCCGGGCCTTCCGGAGGGCCTCCGAAAGGGCCAGGGCCTTGCGCTCCATCATGGTTTCCACGGCCTTTTCCGTCTGGACCTCCATGACAAGGTGCATTCCGCCCTGGAGATCGAGCCCCAGGTTGAAGACCTTGTGGGGCCAGATGGTGTTGTCCTTGGTGGGGCTGTCGCCTTCCTTCCGATTCCTGTAGTAATCGATGGAAGGGGCCAGTAGGACGATGCCCAACGCCATGACGGCGATCACCATTGCCACGCGCATCGTGAAGTTTCTCAAGGCCGGTCCCTCTACTTCTTTTTGTTGGAGTTGTCCTCTTCGTCCCCGCCGCCCTTGGCGGTCGAAGGAATGACCGTGGCCACCGCGGCCTTCTGGAACTTGACCCGGGTCTTCTCGGCGATCTCGAGGGTGACCGTGGTTTCGTCAACGCCCACCACCTTGCCGTACATGCCGCCGGCGGTGATGACGCGGTCCTCCTTCTTCAGGGCCTCGCGCATCTTCTGCTGCTTCTTGGCCTCCTTCTGCTGGGGGCGTATCACCAGGAAGTAGAAGACGAAGAACATGACGAAAAGAAGGATGAAGATGCTGCCGGAGCCGCCGGCGGCCTGCCCCCCGGCCCCGCCGGGCGCCGGCGCCATTGCATAAGCTGTATCGAACAAGGTGGAACCCTCCTTTGATGAATTGGGCCTAAGATTTTCCAAACACGCGGTCGAATATGAAGTCCACGTGTTTAAGATGCGCCGAAACGTCGAACACGGCCTCGATCTTTTCCCTGGGCGCCCGGGCCGTTACTTCGGGGTCGGAAAGGATCGCCGCCTTGAAATCGCCGCCGCTTGCGTGGGCCTTCATGGCGTGGCCCTGCACAAGCCGGTAGGCGTCCTCCCGGGAGAAACCCGCCTCGGCCAGCAGGAGCAGCACCTGCTGGGAAAATATCAGGCCGCCGGAGGACATCAGGTTTTTTCTCATGCGCGCCGGGTACACCACGAGGTTCTTCACGAGCCCGGTCAGGCGCCCCAGCATGTAATCCAGGAGGATGGTGGAGTCCGGGCCTATGACCCGCTCCACCGAGGAGTGGCTGATGTCGCGCTCGTGCCACAGGGCCACGTTCTCCATGGCGGCCAGGGCGTTTGCCCGCACGAGCCTTGCTAACCCGCACAGGTTCTCGCTTCCTATGGGGTTCCTTTTGTGGGGCATGGCGGATGAGCCCTTCTGCCCCTTGGAGAAAAACTCCTCGGCCTCG
>JAKAGN010000323.1 GCA_021815525.1 Deltaproteobacteria bacterium | reverse complement strand
TTTCTGCGTGAATCAGGGCTTGCCGTGTCGAAGGCGGGGGCGCTTCTCGTGAACGAGTTTCTCGAAAGCGCGGCGCATCCGGGTATTTTCGGCGGCGGGGACTGCATCGAGTTCTCGCCCTCGCCCCTGGACAAGGTGGGGGTTTACGCGGTGCGGCAGAACCCGGTCCTCTTCCACAATCTCATGGCCGCCCTGGAAAACCGGCCCCGGTCGCCCTTCGATCCCGGCGGGCCATACCTTCTCATCTTCAACCTTGGCGACGGGCGCGGGCTTTTCGTGAAGCGCGGTCTTGTGTTCACGGGCCGCGCGGCGTTCCGCTTCAAGGACTTTATCGACCGCCGGTTCATGCGCCGCTTCGGAGTGCGCTGATTTTCAAGGCCGTCCGCTTCATGCGTTTTTCCTATCGATAAAGGAGTTTTCATGTCCCGACCCGCCTGGGCCCTGACCTTCATCAAGAAGGCCTTCATCCGCGACGAAAGGAAAATGGCCGCGGCCAAGCTCCCCGTGTTCGGAAGGATGGTGGAAAAATTCTTGTTCGAGGACGACCACTTGGTGTGTCTTCCGAGGGACCAGGTGGTGGAGGTGAACCGCGAGGTGGAGGACCCCGGCCAGACCGTGCTGCCATCGGCCCTGGCGGAGCACTTCATCGACCGGGCCTCCTACCTCTTCCTCATGAACTTCTGCATCTGCCGGGAAAGCATGGAGTGCAAGGATTTTCCCAGGCAAAAGGGCTGCCTGTTTATGGGCGAGGCGGCGCGGGACATCAACCCGGACTGGGGGCGGCCGGTCAAGCCCGATGAGGCCAAGGCGCACCTGGCCGAGTGCCGGGATGCAGGGCTCATCCATTTCGTGGGCCGCAGCAAGCTGGACACCGTGTGGCTGGGGATCGGCCCCGGGAAAAAGCTCCTCACCATATGCTCCTGCTGCCCCTGCTGCTGCATAACAAGGGGGCTCCCCTACGTGGGGGACCGCTTCGCGGGGAAGATACACAGGGCCCCGGGGGTCAGCGTAACGGTGGGGGAGGAGTGCGTGGGCTGCGGAGTCTGCGCATCCGCCTGCTTCGCCCGCGCCATCGAGGTCTCCGGAGACCGGGCCGTCATCTCCGCCGAGTGCCGGGGCTGCGGCCGCTGCGCCGGGGTGTGCCCACAGGGAGCCATACGGGTCACGGTGGACCCCCGTTTTTTCCCCGGGGAATCGGCCAAGAACATAGCCGGCCTCGTGGACATCTAAGGGCCTGGCGCGCCTCCATCTCGATTTCGGCCTGACGCGGCCCCCGAGGCTACCCGGCCTTATGCGCTTGGTGGCAACCCTTTTCGCAAGCAGGGCGCAGGGTGTACTTTCATGACCATTCTCCGGAAAACGGCCCTTTCCCTGGCCTGCATCTTCCTTGTGGTCACCGTGATGGAGGCCCTTTTTTTCCACCGCCTGATTTCCGTCAACTTTACAGCCCTGGAGGGTATTAACGCCGCCCGCAGTATGGAACGGGTGGTGCGCGCCATTCAGGGGGACATTACACACCTGTCCGGCCTGACCCGGGACTGGGCCGCCTGGGACGACATGTACGAGTTCATGGCGTCCCGCAATGAGCAGTTCATCACCACCAACCTGCCGGAAGCCACCTTCGAAAACAACGGGTTAAACCTCGTCATCATCTGCGACTCCTCCGGAAAGGTGGTATGGGCCAGGGCCTTCGATCCGAAACTCAAGTGGCTCGTCCTGCCGCCCGAACTCGCCGGCGGCGCTCTCCCGGCCGGTCATCCCCTCCTTTGCCCCCAGGTCGCGGATAACGGGCCCTTCGGCCGGGAGCTGGGCCGGAGCGGCATTTTCTCCAGCAGCCGGGGCCCGATACTTATCGCCAGCGAGCCCATCCTCAAGAGCAGCGACGAAGGCCCCTGCCGGGGCACCCTCATTTTCGGGGAGTTCCTGGACGCCAGCGCCGTGCAGGGGCTCTCCAGGCAGACCCTGGTTCCCCTGTCCATAGTCCCGGCCGCCGAGGCCCGTCCCTTCCGGGGCGACCGCCGCGCGAAGCTGGTCCGGGACGGGCAAACCTATGTTCTTGATTTCGGCGATTCCGACAAGGTGGCTGTTTCCACCACGCTCAAGGACCTTACGGGGAAAAGCCCGGCCGGGTTTTCGGCCGTCCTTCCCCGCACCTTCTACGAACGGGGCCTCGACATCCTGTCGTATTCGCTCATGTTCACCCTGGCGGCCTTTTTCGTGAGCTTTCTGGCGGTTCTCGTTTCCTTCCGGAAAACGGTGCTCTCCCCGGTGAGCCGCCTCACCACCCATGCTCTGGGCATCGAGGCAACGGGAGACCTCTCCGCGCGGCTTTACATGAGAAGGCGGGACGAGATCGGGGCCCTTGCCGGCGCCTTCGACCGCATGGTGGAGAGGATGGAGGAAGCCCAGAGGAACCTTGGGCTCGTCAACGAGGACCTCGTTAACGACGTGACCCAGAGGGAGGCGCTGGCCGACACCTTGCGGAGGCGCGAGGAGTATTTCCGCCTCATCCTGTCTTCCATGCACGACGAAATCGTGGTGATAGGCCCCGGGCTCGTTGTGGAGGACGCCAACAAGGACTTTCTTCCGAAGCTGGGCTTGAACCTTTCGGAAATCAAGGGGCGCCCCTTTCCTGAGGTCTTTTCCTTAGGCTGCCCGCATTGCGACAAGCGCGGCGAGGCCTGCCGCATAAGCGAGGTCTTCGCAACCGGCCGCCCCGCCTCGGGACGCGTGAAGCTCAACCGGCCGGAAGGCCCGGCTTACCTTGACGTCTTGATTTCACCGGTAACCGGGCCGGACGGCGGAGTGGAGCGCGTCATTTCGGCCTACCGGGACGTGACCGCCGAGGCGGAGCTTTCTTCGCGCCTCAGCGCCATGCGGAAGATGCAGGCCGTGGGCGCGCTGGCCGGGGGGGTGGCCCACGATTTCAACAACATCCTCATGAGCATGCTTTTGAACATAGAGTATGCCTTGAAGAAAAGCGGGACGAGCCTTCCCGTCAAGGATGCGCTCGATGGGGCGCTGGCCTCCGGGAGGCGGGCGAGGGACCTGATCGCGCAGCTTCTGGCCTTCAGCCGCGGAGCCGCGGACAGGCCCATGGTATTTTCCGTCTCGCCCGTGGTCAAGGAGACGGTGAAGCTCATCCGCGCCACGGCGCCCGCCGCGGTCACGGTGAATCTGACGTCGGAGGCCGGGCGCGATACTGTGAAGGCCACTCCCAGCGCGATCCAGCAGGTGGTGGTCAACCTTTGTTCAAACGCCATCTGGGCCATGCGGGAGAAGGGCGGCGAGCTTTCGGTGAACCTTTCTGACGCCGGCGGCGGAGGGCGGGACATGCTCCGCCTGTGGGTTCGGGACACGGGGCCCGGCATGGAGCCCGAGGTCCTGGAGCATCTCTTCGAGCCCTTTTTCACCACCAAGCTCCCGGGGGAGGGAACCGGGCTCGGGCTTGCCGTGGTGCACGGGCTGGTGACGGACATGGGTGGAAGTGTCCGGGCCGAAAACCGCGCCGATGGAGGCTCCGCCTTCGAGGTGCTCCTGCCCCTTTCCGAGCCGGAGGCCGTGGAGCCCGAGCCGCCCGAAACACCCCTTGACGGCCGCTTCCGGATACTTTTGGTGGAGGATGAAACCTTCCTGGCCGAGTCCCTGGGCCGGCTCCTGGAAACCATGGGCTTTCGGGTGACCGTCGAGCCGAACGGCATGAACGCCCTAAGTCTCGTCACGGAAAGCCCCGCCCGTTTCGATCTCGTGGTCTCGGATTTCGCCATGCCGTCCATGTCGGGGCTTGGCCTGGCGCGGGAAATCCGGCGGAGGGGCTATCCCATCCCCGTGATTCTGGTCACGGGCTACTGCAACGAGCTTACCGAGGGTGAGTTGGAGGAAGCCGGTGTCCGGGCCCTGGTGCGCAAGCCCGTTTCGGCGGGCGAGCTTTCCCGGATCATCCTTGGGGTCATTAAGGGCAAATAGCCTGGGAGCCGTATGCGTGGCCCGGGCTTGTGATACCAATTTGCGTTCAAAGAGGGATGATTCGCGGTGGAGGGGGGAGAACCTTTTCTATGAAAAGGTTCT
>JAKAGN010000322.1 GCA_021815525.1 Deltaproteobacteria bacterium | reverse complement strand
GGAACTCGTGGGTGGTCAGATAAAAGGCGGGGGCGGGGTCCGTAACCAGGGTGCCGTCATTCTTCCACTCGTCGAAGAAGCAGGCGGCCCGGGTGTGGGGGTTCTCGGTCTCCGAGTCCGAGTTCTCGGGCTTGCCCAGGATGAGGCGCACGATGTTTTTCGGGTGCCTCGTGTGGAAGGCGTCCTGCTCTCCCGGCGAGATCACGTCGTAGGGGGGAGTCACCACGTCCGCCATGTCCAAAACGGTGCGGGTGTTGTAAACGATAGCCTTAAAGGGCGCGACTTCGGCCATGATGTAAAGTCCTTCTCGAACGTATTTTGGAAAGCGGCACCACTGATACACCGCCCGGAGCCGCCTATCAATACTTTTTTCCCCCTCCTCCAAATTGACATGCCACCGGCTTTGACGTACAAAGAAAGGTCATATTTTTTTCGGGGAGCGCGTCATGAGCCTCATCGTGGGAGAAAACCTGGGCCTTTCCTTCGGGGCCCGCACCATTTTCGAGAACCTGTCGTTCCAGGTGGCCAAGAAGGACCGCGTGGGGCTCGTTGGCCGCAACGGAAGCGGCAAGACCACGCTTTTACGGATGATGGCGGGCGAGATAAACCCCCACGCCGGAAGCATACGGATAACCCGCGGCGTGAAGCTTGGGTACCTGCCCCAGGACGTGACTGACGCGCCCGTTGGCGCGCTTCTGGCGTCGGTGCTTTCGTCCGTCCCTGGAAAAATCGAGGTGGAGGAGAGCATAGGGCGCACCGAGGACGCCCTTTCGGCCTCCAATGACCCGGACGAGCAGGTGGAGCTTGCGGACCGGCTCTCGGAGCTTCTGTCCATCAAGGAGCACTTCGACACCGTGTACGCGGCCCACAAGGCGGAGGAGATTCTCCACGGGCTCGGGTTTTCCACCAAGCGCTTCGATGACCCGCTCGCCGAGCTTTCGGGCGGCTGGCGCACCCGGGCCGCGCTGGCCTCGCTCCTCTACCAGCGGCCGGACGTCTTATTGATGGACGAGCCCACGAACCACCTGGACGTGGACACGGTGCGCTGGCTTTCCCAGTACCTGGCTGCCTACGACCGCTCGCTGGTCCTTGTGTGCCACGACCGGGAGTTCCTGAACCGGCAGATTTCAAGGGTCATAAGCTTCGAGAGCGAGGGCGTGCGCCAGTACCGGGGCGATTACGAGAGCTACGTGGCCCAAAGGTCCGAGGAGGAGAAGGTCCTGGAGCGCCGCGTGAAAAACCAGGAGCAGAAGGCCAAGGACGCCATAAAGTTCGTGGAGAAGTTCCGCTACAAGGCCACCAAGGCCCGCCAGGCCCAGAGCAAGCTGAAGCTTCTGCAGAAGATGGAGATCATCGAGACCTTCCAGCCCTTAAAAACCATCCGCTTTTCCTTTCCGCAGGTGCCGCCATCGGGCCGCATCGTCTTCCGGCTGGAGAAGCTGTCGAAATCCTTCGGCGAAAACGTCCTCTACAGGAACGTGACGCTGCACGTCGAGCGGGGCGACCGCATCGCCATCATAGGCCCCAACGGGGTGGGCAAAACCACGCTTTTGAAGATCATGGCGGGCGAGCTTGCGGCGGGCCAAGGGTCGGCGGCCACCGGCCACGGCGTCACGCTCTCCTACTACGCCCAGCACCAGGCCGAGCACCTGGACCAGCGCAAAAGCGTGGTGGAGGAGGTGGGCACCGCGGCCCCCGACGCCAACCAGAGCACCATCCGGGGGATTCTGGGGGCCTTCCTCTTTTCGGGCGACGAGGTGGACAAGCTCGTCGGGGTGCTCTCGGGCGGCGAGAAGGCCCGGGTGGCGCTGGCGAAGCTTTTGGTCCGGCCCGGAAACTGCCTTTTGATGGACGAGCCCACCAATCACTTGGACATCTTCGCGGCCGAGAAGCTCATCGAGGCCCTGGCGGGCTATGGCGGGACGCTGGTGTTCGTCTCCCACAACCAGGCCTTCGTGAATAAGCTGGCCACCAAGGTCTGGGACATACGGGACGGCGGCATCGTGGAGTATCCCGGAAACCTCACCGAGTACTTCGCGCACTTAGACTCCCTGGGGGAGGCCCGCGAGGCCGGGCCGCAAGGCGCCAGGAACGGCAAGGCGGCGAAATCCGCGGAAAAGGCGGCGGATGCGCCCGCGAAGGCCCCCCAAGCCGCGGCCCCCGAAAGGCCCGCGCCCGCGGCTTCCAAGGCGGAGGCCGAGGCCGCCCGGCGCGACGCGTCCCGGGCCGAGGAGAAGGCCCGGAAGCGCGAGGAGGCGCAGGCGCGGCAGCGGCTCTCCAAGGTGGTCTCGCCCCTGAAATCCCGCATAGCCAACGCCGAGAAGAAGATCGCCCGCCTGGAGGAGCGGGAGAAGGTCATCACGGAGGCGCTTTCGGACCCGGATATCTTCGCCGATCCCGAAAAGAGCCGGGCGCTTCTTTCCGAGTACGACGAGGTGCGCCGCGAGGCCGCGCGGCTTTTGGCCCGCTGGGAGAAGGACCACGCGCGGCTGGAGGAGATCATGAAGTCCGGCGCGGCTTGAGAGGGCGGCCGGAAAACGTGATCCGCGGCGTCACGCGTCACGTCGCGCGGCGGTTACGTACGAAAAGTACGCTTCCTTGCACCTAATCGTTTTTCGTCCGTCCGTTTTGCCGGTTTTTTTTCGGGTGTTTTCCTTGGGCGTGTTCTGTTATAGTCCCCTCACGACTTGGTTCAATCGGCCCAAGATCACGGGTTTTAGTTGGCCCCTATCAGCCCGTTGAAAAACTCGATTAACAGGCCGATGAAAAACGATGAGATGCAAGGCGCGCGAACCGAGCGCGAAGGGAGCGTACTCCCACCCCAAGAAATCTGCGATTTCTTGGGGACCCCGGGTTATTTAGGTGACCGAGCCGCAAGGTGAAGCGCTAACGCTCGCAGATCGCGTTTTTCGACGGCCTGTTAAGAGGAAGAATCGGGGGAGTGCATGACGCCCAGGCGGATCACCCTCGTAATCCTGTCGCTTCCGGAAAACGTCTGCATGGTGGGCGTTTCGGTGGCCAGCATCGCGGCCCACGCCGGGTTTTCGGAGCTGGACTCCGGCCGCATCGCCGTGTGCGCGGTGGAGGCGGTCAATAACGCCATCGAGCACGCCTACAGGAACGCCCCTGACCGCACCGTGGAGATCACCGTGAGCCTTTACGAGGACAGGCTCTGCCTTTCGGTGACCGACGACGGTCTCGGGATGACGACGCTTCCCGAAACGGCTTTGGACTTCGATCCCGAGGACCGCGAAAGCCTTCCCGAGGGCGGTATGGGGCTTTTCATCATAAGGAACTTCATGGACGAGGTGGAGTACCGGTCGAGCCCGGCCGGAAACGTCCTGTTCCTCACCAAGCATTTTTCGGCAAAGGCCGTGTGACGGGCATGAAAAAACGAATCCTCTTCCTCATCAACCCCGTTTCCGGGTCCAGCCCGGGGCCGGTTCTGGAGGCGCGCATCCGGGGCGCCCTTTCGGACGGAGGCGTCGGCCGCGACCTCTACGACACGGTTTTCACGGCCCCGGACATCTCAAGCCAGGTCAGGGAGCTTGCCCCCGACTACGAGATACTGGTGGGTGTGGGCGGGGACGGCACCTTCGGCGGCATAATGCAGGCCGTGGCCCGCATGGAAACCGTCCCGAAGCTGGGGACCATCCCCTACGGCGTGGGAAACGACCTGGCCCGCTCGCTGGGCATGTTCCCGGTCCTCAAGAAGGACGGGGTCCACAAGATCCTCTCGGTGATACTTAAGGGCAAGACCCGCAAGGTGGACGTCCTGGAGGTGAACGGATCCGGGCTTTTCGCGGGCTACTTCGGGGCGGGCAACGACGCCCTGACATCGAACACCTTCAACGAGCTTCGGCCCAGGGCCTTCCAGCCCGCGGCGGGGGTGCGAATACTCATAAACAACGCCCTCTACGGGCTTCTGGCCCTCAAGAACCTCGTCTACACCATTCCCTTCTCCTTCCAGCTCAAATACCGGGACGCCAAGGGCAATTACAAGATATACAACGTCCCTTCCGACATCCACGGCATCCTCATAACCAACACAACGGTCTACGCCGGGGGCGCGCTCATCTCCTCCAAGACGGACATGGGTGACGGCA
>JAKAGN010000321.1 GCA_021815525.1 Deltaproteobacteria bacterium | reverse complement strand
CCGAAAACGGTAAAGCAGCCCGCCTCCCTTCGGAGCCCGGGCCGTACAAGCATCGCGGTGATTCTGCGACTGTCTCTCCCAGCCAATTCCCCATCCCGCCGGGTCGAAGCTTTTGGGCCCCGGCAAACCCGATACCGCTAAAATACCGCTAAAAAATCGCGGGCGCATCCGCATTTCAAGTGGGGAAAGAAGCCCCCCGCCTGGCACTGGCGGAGGGCTCCCATTCACGCGAAAAACTGAGCACCTGCTTCCCTGCTACTGGTGACCCGTGATCTCGATGGTGGTGCCGGCGAGAGACAGGTTGAACACCAGGTGGCCAAGGGAATTGTTGCCGGAGGGCAGGTTCCCGTTGTCGGTCCGGATGGCGTCGTCGATGAAGATGTTCGCAACGGAGCCGGCCACGGTCAGAGCGGGCACGCCGATGGTGAGCCAGCTGGTGCCGCCCGTGCGGCAGATGTCGACGGTGGTGCCGGTGATGACCAAGCTGGAGATCTGGATGCCGGACATGGTCATCCAGCCGTCAGTGGCGGCGGTGGTGGTGCAGCCGTCAGTGTCGCCCCAAGCGATGTAGCCGCCGGTCACCTGCACCGTGGCGTTCAGGGTGATGCCCGTCTGACCGGTGGTGGCCGCGAGCTCGTTGTTGGACATTTCATCCATGTCCATGAAGGCGTTCATCCCGGCCATGGCGGCGACGGGGACCATAAGCAGAACGAGAGCCATAACCAACTTCTTCATACCATACCTCCTTATCAATTGTTGCTTCACTGTAAGTGTCAGGAAGCTCCCCCGCCAAAGTTCGCCCCCCGCCTTCCGCGTGTGAAGCCCGGACGCGGAAGCAACTTCCCCATGTTGCGTCTTGGACTTTCCCGCCAGCGTCAGTCGTGTCCGCTGATGCGGATGGTGCCGAACGACACGGCCATGCCCGTGACACGGATCTCACCGAGGGACTCGGTGCTGGACGTGGCCGAGGACCCCACAACCAGCGAACCGATGGTGAGGTTGCCCGTGATGAGGTTGCCCGACGTTGCGATTGAAAGGTACGAGGTCGAGCCGGCCTTTCCAAGGTCAATCTGGACATTGTTCATCTGGATTTGCGGCATGGACACGCTGGACATGATCAACCAGCCGGCCGTCGTGTAGGTACCGAAACCATCCGCGTCGCCCCACGCCAGCGATGTCAGCGTCATGCTCAGAGTCATGTCCACAGTCATGCCCACCTGGCCGGTGACGTCCCCAAGCTCCATCTCGTCATCCACCATGACCATGCCCGCCAGGGCAAGGGCCGGAAAGATGACCAGAAAAACCAGGACGCAGATTCCGGTCTTTTTCTTCATGCTGTTTCCCCTTTTCGGTCCCCTCTGTTGGACCGAACGGCCTCAACTACGGCGCCGGGTGGCCCGAAATACGGATGGTGCCGAAGGAAACGCCCACGCCGGTCACGCGGAGCTCGCCCAGGGACTCGGTGCTGGACGTGGCCGAGGAGCCGATGATGATGGCGCCCACGGTGAGGTTACCGGTGACCAGGTTGCCGGAGGTGGCGATGGACAGATACGACGTGGTGGCGGTGCCGCCCACATCGATGACCACGCCGCTCAGGCTGATGGAGGGCAGGGACACCGAGGACAGCACGAGCCAGCCGGCCGTGGTGTAGGTGCCGAAGCCGTCGGAGTCACCCCACGCCACGGAGGTGGCCGTGACGCTCATGTTCATGTCCACGGTCATGCCCACCTGACCGGTGACCTCCTCGAGGTCCACGTCCGATGCGCTGGTCATGCCGGCCATGGCCGACACCGGAGCCAAAATGAGAAGAAGCGCCACCAAAACGAGAAGCTTTTTCATTCCATTCCTCCTTCTTACGTTGAGTGTTGTTGGTGAAGCCCCCAAAAAACGATAATGCCCGAACAACCTGCAGCGTGATAAGGACGCGGTCAGGGCGCCGGATGTCCCCAGACCCAGATGGCGCTTCCCGCGTCCACCGAAACATTCTGAATGTAAAGGCCGAAGGCCGGGGCGCCGCCCTGGGGATTGTTGTAAGGGTCTGTCCCGGTGGTATGCCCGTAGGCGTCGACCGCCCCGTACTCGATGCCGCCCGCGTTGCCGATCCGGACGGTGCCGTAATCGATCCTGCCCACTATGCTGGGAATGCCTATGGCCACCATGCTGGTGGTGCCTGCCCTGCCGCCGTCCATCGAGAAGCCGTAAAGCCCGATGTTGCCCGTGCCGGCGGTGTCGGTGAGGCGTACGTTGTCCAGGATGAAGAAGCCCGGGTTGCTTACGCTGGGGTTGCCCAGCCAGTTGTAAGTACCGGTGGCCCCGTTGTTGTCCCTCACGAAAACGGCGGTGGCCGTGGCCCGGGCCGCGGGAAGATCTATGGTGACGCCCGTCTGGGCCCTCGTGTCGGACAGGACGTCCTCGTCCAGGGCCACCATGCCGGCCAGGGCGGAAAAGGCCGCCATGAGCACCACCGAAAGGGCCGCCACAAAGAGCCCCGTTTTTTCGCGCAGCCTTTTCATGTAATGCTTTCAGGCCGCCGTTAACCACCGAACGGCTTTTACCCGGCAAGGACCGGAAATATTGAAGGGGGTATCAGAAGGCGCAAATGGTTATGTTCGGGTATATCCGAACCCATTCGCCCTTGTCAAGTAAAAAGGGCGCTTTTGCCGCGATCCCGCCCCCAGGCATCCCCGATCCGCCGCATCCGCCCGCCGGCGCGGGACTTCTTGAGGCCCTATCCAGGACAAAAAAGAGGCGTTTTTACCCATCTCCCGCACTCCGCGGCGCCCGCCCCGGCGGGGGCCGCCTTGCGCATATTGGGCTTGCCCTCTCCCAGACGGGCGGGCGGCTTCCAGGAAACACCCCTAGCACTCGGCCGCGGGAAGGGAAACGAAAAAGCGGCTGCCCACGCCCGGGGTGCTTGCGACCCAGATGCGGCCGCCCATTGCCTCCACGAACTGGTGGCAGATGGAAAGCCCGAGCCCGGTTCCCTCTCCCGGCCTCTTGGTGGTGAAAAACGGGTCGAAAATTTTCCGGACGGTGTCCTCGTCCATGCCGTGACCGTTGTCCTCCACGCACAGGACCACGCGATCCCCGTTTCCGCCCTCGCAAGACGCGGAGATCAGGATGGAGGAGTCATCCTTGTCCGCGGCGTGGGCCGCGTTGATGATGAGATTGATGAGGACCTGCCCCAGCATCTCCGCGTCCGTGTTGGCCGGGGGCAGCTCCTCCGGCACCTCCGTCGTGAGGGTCCGGACCATGTGGCGGATTTTTCCGTGGCACAGGGACAAGGCCCGCTCCACCACCCGGGAAAGGGGAACCGGCGCAAGCTCCGCCTGCTCCTTCTTGTGGGAAAACTGCTTGAGATTGTTGACGATGGCGTTGATCCGGCTGGAGCCGTAGCTTATGTTGTCCAGGAGCCGGAAAATTTCCTCCCGAAACTCGGGGTAGGGCAGGCCGCAGACCTCGCCTTCCTCATCGCCGGCGAAGTATTGGTCGGCGCAGGGAATCAGGGCCTCGATGTAGTCGCGGAGTATGGGGATGTTGAAGGTGATGAAGCTGTTGGGGTTGTTGATCTCGTGGGCCACCCCGGAAACCAGGAAGCCCAGGGAGGCCATCTTCTCGCTCTGGATGAGGTTGCGCTGGTAGTGCTTGGCCGCCGTCGCGTCCCGTATCTGGATCATGAAGTATTCGCCGCCGGAGCGCCGCCCTCCCACGGAAAAAACGGCCACCTCCTCGTCCCGGGATGGGTCGCCGGGCTTCTTTCGCTCGAACAGGCCGCTTTGCCCCTCCTGAACGAGGGGGGCCACCCGGCAGCTCTCGCACGGCTTTTCGCTTTCGTGGAAAACATCGTGGCAGCGCCGCCCCAGCAGGTTGTCCGCCCTCACCCCGTAATACTCCCGCGCGGCCTGGTTCAACGCGTTGACCTTCATGCTCCGGTCCATCACCACCAGGGGATCCGTTATGCCGTTGAAAAGGGACAGGAGCATCTCCTGGAGCGCCCGGCGTTCCGCCACCTCGGCCTTAAGGGCCGCGGTGCGCTGGGCCACCCGGTGCTCCAGCTCGTCGTGGGCCGCTTTGAGGGAGTCCCGGCTCACTTGCCCTGGAGGGCAAGAG
>JAKAGN010000320.1 GCA_021815525.1 Deltaproteobacteria bacterium | reverse complement strand
AGCGGCAGCGCCCGGTTGGTGTAGCTCTTCGAGCCGGGGAGCGTGACGTCGGCATCGACCGGTCGCTCGACCGGCCGAATCTCGATGGTCTCCGGCAGGCGCGGTGAGATCTGGTTCATCGCCATCGCCCTAGTGGAACGTGAGGTCCCACGAGTAGGGGACGTCGGGCGAATCGAACGGGACGCGGTACTCGTCCGGGTCGGCCGGAAACGAAAGGCCGGCGTCCCCGGGATTTTTCGCGTCGTAATTGAAAATTCTTCCCTCGCCGAACTTGTAAACGTAGGCGAAGACGGTGTTCAGGTAGCCGAGGCGCACCGCCGCCAGGCCCACGAAGTAATCGCCCGAGGAAATCCCGAGGTAGTTGAAGGAGTGGAAGGCGAAGCGCTTTTTGAGCCCCTTGATTTCCTTGCCGAAAAAGTTCCAGAGCGCAAAATCCTGGACGTTGAAGTCGACCGGCTCGTCGTAGACGCCGTAGGCCACCCTGTTGTCCGGGCCGATGATGCTTTTCATTTTTCTTTATCTCCAATAAAATAAAGCTGTTGGGTCGTAAGGGCGCGGCCTCAGTAAAGCTCCATCACGCTTTTGAAGCGCGCGAACTCCGTGTCGGCGGGAAGACCCCGGGCCTCCATAAGGGCCAGCATGTCCTTGGCGTTGAACTTCATGTAGGGGTTCACCAGAAGCTCGTCCGCGAGAGTGGAGCGCACGTTTTCGGGGTCGTATTTCGCGGCGTAGGCCGAAAGCGCCGGAAAGTCGCCGGTCAGGCTCCTGGCGAAGGCCAGGGACTCCCGCACGTAGTCGTGCCCGGCCCACACCACGGTTTCGGGCGGAAGGGCCATCAGGAGCTTCACCGAGTGGTAAAAGGCCGCAAGGTCGCCCGAGAAGCAGTTCCCCACCGTGCCGTTGAAGAGGGTGTCGCCGGACACGAGGTTGCCTCCAGCCAGGAAGCAGAGGCTGTCAGCCGTGTGGCCCGGGGTTTCCAGCACCTTGACCCAGCCGCCCCCGAGAGCCACGCCGCCCGCGCCCACAAGCTCGCGCCGCGAAAGTATCCGGGCCCCGGTGAGGGCCGCCAGCCGAGCGGTCCCGGGGGTGTGGTCCGGGTGCTCGTGGGTGTGGGCCGCGTAGCGCACGGCGATGCCGTTTTTCTCGGCGTAACGCGCCATGTCGGCCGGGGCCCCGGCGTCCACGGCCAGGGCGAAGCCTCCGTCCGTCACGAGATACCCGAAGTTATCCGCGCCGTAGCGGAACTGCGCGACCTCCATGATTCTCTCTTTCTCCCGGGCCGCCCCGGAGCCGCCGGGCCGGTTTGCCGCGTATCGAGCCTTGACCGGCCGGATGCGGAGCCCTCAAAAAAGTTGCGGAGCGTGCGGAAGCACGCGGAGCCATTATCGGGGGGCCGGGGGCGGTTTGCGCCGAAGGTCCGCCGGGGACACTTCGGCTTTTCTTGATCAGCCTGGCGAAAAACGATGAAATGCAAGGCGTGCGAAAAACCAATTAGGGAGCGTACTCAATGTACGTGACCGAAATTGGTTTTGAAGCACAACGCAGCAGTTCGCGTTTTTAGACGGGCTGCCATGCCCCCTTCCGGCCGCCGGGCATGGTCTTCTCGATCTCGGCGGCTTTTTTTCCGGCCGTTTCCAACTCCTCGGGGCTCATGAGGGCGGAAAGCTTTTCGAGGGCGGTTTCGGCGTCCGCTCCCCGGGCCCGGGCCAGGAGGAGCCACTTGGCGGCCTCCACGCGGTCCTTTACGACGCCGGCGCCGTTTCCGTGGAGGATGCCCAGGCGGATCATGGCGGCAGCTTCCCCGGCGCGGGCGGCTCTTCCGTACCAGCGGGCGGCCTCGGCGGGGTTTCTTGTGACGCCCCGGCCGTTCTCGTACATGAGCCCCAGCTTCAGCATGGCCTCGGCGTTGCCCCGGGCCGCGTGGCTCCGGAGCCAGGCCTGGCCCTGAGCCTGGAAATAGAGGGTGTTTTTCATCGGTTCCCCCTCCCTTCGGGCCGATTAAACCAGATGCGGCCCCTTCTGTCGAGCAAAACCGGCCCTAGCCGGGGGGCGGAAAACGCGATCTGCGCACCGACCGGTGATGCCGGTGATACTGAAATCCATCCGTTTTATCCACAGCCCCGGGGCGGCTGCCGGAAAACGATGAGATGCAAGGCGCGCGAACCGAGCGCGAAGGGAGCGTACCGCGGTACGTGACCGAGCCGCGACGTGATGCGCAACGCCGCAGATCGCGGTTTCCGGCAGCCGGCTACTCCAGGTTCATGAGGTAGCTGCGAAGATTCACCCCCTGGTTTCTTATGTCGAGCTTTTTCCGTATGTTGTTCCGGTGTGTGTCTATGGTGCTCTTGGAGAGGTTCAGCATACGGGCGATGTCCTTGGTGGTGCGGCCCTCCTTCACCAGGGCCGCCACCTGAAGCTCCGTGGGGGTGAGCTTGAAGCGGGAGGACGCGGCCGTGCGGCCGAAACCCGACACCACCTGGGAAAGCTCCTTTTCGAGGACCTCCACGTAGGCGTCCTGCCGGGGGGAAAGGCCGGTCGCGCGCAGCTTCTCCATGAGGGGCCCCACCAGCCGCCCCACGTTTTCCGACACGTTCCGCTCGAGGAGTTCCTTGTCCTCCTCACGCTTTTCCAGGAGCACCCGAAGGGCCGTGTTCATCTCGACGAGACGCAGGTTGGTTTCCGAAAGCTCCTCTTCCCGGCGCTTCAGAAGCTCCTCGCGCCTGCGGCGTTCGGTCGTGTCGTAGATCACGCCGTATGTGAGGCCCCGGCCCACGCTCTCGCCGGGCATTCGGCGGATCAGTTCCACCACCGTCACGACGCGGCCGGTGCGCGATACGATGCGGTACTCCCGTTCGGCGGTGGGCGCGTGGGTGTCCGGGGCGGCGTAAGCCGCCCGGTCGGCCGAGTAGACCAGATCGTCCCAGCGCACGCGGCCTTTGAGGAAATCGTCCTCGGGGTAGCCCGTTATGGACTCCACGGCCCCGTGGAAGAAGACGGGCCGCTCCGAGGCCGGGTCTATTTCGTAGGCGATGCCGATGAAGGTTTCCACGAAGGTGCGGTAGCGGGCCTCGCTTTCCCGCAGGGCCCGCTCCACCGACTTGCGCTCGGAAACATCGATGAAGCGCACCATCACCGACTCCACGATTTCCCCCACCACGACGGGGTTGAAGTGAGCTTCGAGGGTCAAAGCCGGGCCCTCATTCCGCGCGAGCTCGATCTCCTGGATGTCCTCGCGCCCGGCCGCGGCGTTTTTCACTGCGAGATCCATCATGGGGCGATAGGGCTGCGGCATGAGGTCGGAGAGGCGCAAGCCCACCATGTTATTCCGGTCGGCGCCCGCGAAATCGTGGTTGGCGAACTCGATCACCCCCTCGCGGTTGACCATCAGGATGTGGTCCGGGCAGCTTTCAGTTATGGAGCGCCAGCGCTCGGCGGACTCTGCTATGGCCTTTCGGAGGGACTGGGTGCGGCTCATGTCTCGGGCCACGAACAGGGCCAGGTGCCTGCCCCGCAGGAAGAACATGCGGGCGGACAGCTCCACGGGGATCACCTTGCCGGAGCGGGAGGCGAAGTTCATTTCCATGGTGATCCAGCGTTCGGCGGCGAAGGCCCGGCGGTACTCGTCCAAAAGGGGCCGGTCCTCGGGCGCCACCAGGTCGGAGGGCTTCATCAGGAACAGCTCCTCGCGGGAGTACTCCGTCCAAAGGCAGACGGTGTCGTTCATGTCCACGAACGCCCGGGTCCGCCCGCCCGCCTCCATCTCGGCCAGGACCACGGCGTCGCCCGCCTGGGAGAAAAGGGTCCGGTACAGCTCCCGTTCCTCCTCGAGGCCCGCGATCCGGGCTTCGACAAGGGCCGGGGAAGGGGGGAGGGGAGCTCCGGCTTCCGCCTGGATTTCGTCCGGATTGTGTTGCATGGCGGATACCCTTCCGAAAAGTGGATCGGGTCAAGTGGTGCTGTGTCTCGACTTGTACCATTATAATGGGCGGATCGTGTTTCCACAACAGCCAAAAGCCGTTTCGCGTAACCCTTCAGGGGGGGTGAAGAGCCTTTCCGATGGCCCGGGTCATCGTAGCAAGCTTGGGTAATATCCCCCATCGAAAACACAACTA
>JAKAGN010000319.1 GCA_021815525.1 Deltaproteobacteria bacterium | reverse complement strand
ATGAAGCCCGAGGTCAACATCGCGGCCTCGCACGAGTTCATAAGCAAGGTGAAGCTCCTTTCAAGGATAAAGGTCATCACCCACCTGAAGGGCAAGCTTCCCATCAGGGACAGGACCGCTCCCACTGCGCCACAAATGGGCAAGGCGGGCGCCAACGGGCGCATCGTGGCCATAGCCGCATCCACGGGCGGGCCGGACGCGGTTTCGGTGATTCTTTCCGGGCTTCCGGGAGACCTTCCCTGCCCGGTTGTCATTGCCCAGCACATATCGGAGGGGTTCGTGACGGGCATGGTGGAATGGTTGAGGACCATTTCCAAGCTCGACATAAGGGTGGCCTCGGACAAAGAGGCCCTTTGTCCCGGAACGGTGTACGTTTCGCCGCCCGAAAAACATCTGGAGATAGAGACCGCGGGGAAGATCTGTCTCATAGACAGGAACCCGAAAGACATATACAGGCCTTCCTGCGATGTCCTGCTGTCCTCCGCGGCCGCCGCCTACGGTAAGAAAAGCATAGGAGTCATACTTACTGGCATGGGAAGCGACGGCGTGGCCGGAATAAGGAAGATAAAGGAGGCCGGGGGAAAGACCATCGCCCAGGACGAAAGAACCTCGGTGGTTTTCGGTATGCCCAAGCTCGCCATCGAAAGCGGAGCCATAGACAAGGTGCTTCCCATAGGGGAAATAAGCGGCGAGATCGTGAAGATGCTGGGGGGCTATTTTCCCGCGTGATGCGCGCTGGCCCGCCGGAAAACGCCATCCGCGGCGCAGGGCTTTGTATCTCGTCGTTTTTCGACGGGGTCCGTTGCCGACCTTTTCCGGCTGACCGTTGTGTGTGTGATAATGAATGAGGCGGGGCCATGGACTTGACGCCCTACAAAAAGTTCATTCGGGACATGTGCGGGCTTTGTTTCGATGAACAAAGGGAAACGTCCCTAAGAGAGGGAATCAAAAGCCGCATGGCGGCAAGGGGGATGACTTCCGGGGAAGCTTATTTCCGCCACATCGTCAGCGACGAGGATGAGTTCAACCGGCTCGTTAGCGCCCTCACGGTGAACGAGACGTACTTTTTCAGGGAGCCCATGCACCTGGATCTATTGGTGCAGAAGCTCTTGCCCGACATCATCGCGGCCGGCGCGCCGGGCGAGAAATTGAAGATACTGAGCGCCGGATGCTCGACGGGCGAGGAGGCCTACTCCATATCTGTCGCCATAATGGAGAAATTCGGCATCGACTACAGGGGATTTTTTTCCATAACCGGCTTCGACATCGACTGCGAGGCCCTTTCCAAGGCGGAAAAGGGGGTCTTCTCCAGTTACTCCTTCCGCTCTTTGAGCCATGAGCTGAAGAACAGGTATTTTCAGCCGCTTGGCGCTAACCGGTACAGGATCATGGACCTGGCGAGGCGTAACGTAGGATTTGTAAGGCACAACCTTTTAAGCGCCTGTTACCCGGAAGAGTTCGCGCGCGCCGATGTCATTTTTTACAGAAACGTGTCCATATACTTCGAGGCTGGAACCCAAAAGGAGATTTTCAGAAGGCTTGCCGCCATGTTGAAGCCGGGCGGCTACCTTTTCACCAGCTCCACGGAAACATACAGCCACAGCACCGACGTGCTCTCGCTGGTGGAAATGGACGGCATTTATCTTTTCAGGAAAAATCCCGGGGGGGCTTCAAAGGCCGCGAGAGAACAAAAGGGCGTTTCCTGCGCGGCGGAAAGGACCTCCTTGAAGGAGCGGCCTTCAAGGGAGCCGTCCAGGGTTCCCCCTGCGGCCCCATCCCCCAGGACGCCGTCTCCTGTTCCAGTATCCGGGGCCTCCAGCGGCAAGGGAGGCATAGGCTCTTCCCATCGGGAGGCCCTTTTGCTCGCTTCGGAAAAAAAATACGGCGAGGCGCTTAAAAAGCTCGATGCCATTCCCGCCGGCGAGGCCCAGCACGTAGGCGCGCTGGGCCTGAGGGCCAACATCCTCTTCTGCCTCGAAAGGTTCGCGGAAGCCCGGGCCGTGTGCGGGAAAATAATCGCCGGGGACGAGCTGAACCTGGAAGGGCACCTTTTGATGGGGCTCATCGCCAGGGCGGGAAAGGACGAGGAGGAGGCGCTCAAAAGGTTCAAGGACGCCGTTTACATCCGTCCCTCCTGCTGGCTCGCCCATTATTACATGGCCGAGCTTTACCACAGGAGAAACGAGCCCGGGCCGGCGGCGCGCGAATACGAGGTGGCGGCCGGGATACTGGGTAAGGGCGGCTATGGCGAGCACGGCCTGAGCCACTTTTCGCTCTCGGCCTCGCCCGATGAGATCAGGCTACTTTGCGAGCGGAACGTTTCCGGGCTCCGGGGCAGTACGGCAGGCGGGAGGCGTCATGGCCTTTGACATGAAGATGTTTCTCGCAAGGTTCGTGGAGGAGGCCCGGGAGCACGTCAACAGTTTGAACGACGGGCTCGTGGGGCTGGAGAAAAATCCCGGAGACCGCGAGACCATAAACAACATTTTCCGCTCGGCCCACACCATCAAGGGCTCGGCCAAGATGATGAAGCTTACCCCCATCGCGGAGGTCTCCCACAAGCTGGAGGACGTCCTGGGGGCCTTGCGGGACGGCAGGATAAGCTATTCCGGGAACCTTTGGGACCTTCTTTTCAAGGCCCTGGATTCGGTCTCCGGAATGATAGCTAACGTGGCCGACGGGGTGGAGATTTCGGCCGACAACGCGGCCCTGTGCGAGGAGCTTGGGAAGGCCGCGGAAGGCGCGGAGGTTCAACCCCTAAACGCGACGCCCGCCGGAGCGGTGGAAGGAGCCGTAGGGGAGGCTTCGGCCGTGCCGGCCGAAGCCGTGGAATCCGGCGGGGCGAAGGAGCCGGGAAAAGCTGGGGAGGCTGCCGGGGCTTCTTCCTCCAGGGCGCCCCAAGTGGCGGCGGAGAAGCAGGCCGGCGAGGCCAGGGCCAAGGCCGCGGAGACCGTGCGGGTAAGGGCCGAGAAACTCGATGAAATCATAAAGCTTCTGGGCGAGCTTGTTTCGCGGCAGAACCTCACCAGGAAAAAGGTCTCGAACTTGAAGGGCCTGGAGCTTGCGATGAAAAGGCGCCCGGCCGCGGACAGGGGAGGCCAGGACCTTCTCCAGAGCGACATGGCCATGATGCTCAATCTCGGCAAGTTGACGGCCGACCTCAAGGAGGAATGCGTAAGCCAGGAACTCCTTGTGGCCGAGCTGCAAGAAAAGGCCCTGAAGCTTAGGATGGTGCCGCTTTCCATCATATTCGATCCCCTCGGGCGGATGGCCAGGGATTTTGCCAGGAGCTTTGGCAAGGAGGTGGAGTTCGTGGTGGAGGGCGGCGAGATCGAGCTTGACCGCAAGATGACGGAAAAGCTGGGCGACCCCTTGGTTCACATGCTGCGGAACGCCATGGACCACGGGATGGAGACGCCCGGGGAAAGAGCGGCCGCCGGCAAGCCCGAAAAGGGGCTCATAAGGATTTCTGCTTCCTGCGAGGCCGGTAACGTGCTTTTGGAGATAAGCGACGACGGAAGGGGCATATCGCCCGGAAAAATCAGGGAAAAGGCGCTCCGGAGAAAGCTTTACAGCGAGGAGGAGCTTGGCCGCATGTCCGGCCCCGAGCTTACCGACCTCATATTCCTGCCGGGGTTCAGCACCAGCGAGATCATAACCGACATGTCGGGCCGCGGCGTGGGCATGGACGTGGTGCGGAACAACATCGTGGAGGATCTGAAGGGCGGCCTTTCCATTGCGTCGAAGGAGGGCCTGGGAACCACCTTTCACGTGAGGCTCCCGCTGACGCTTGCCATTGCGCGGGCCCTCATCGTGAGGGTCTCGGGGCTCCATTTCGGAATCACCTCCCACTATGTGGTGGAGATTTTGAAGATGGCCGAGTCCGAAATGATCGCCGTGGTGGACAAGAAGGCCATGCGGGTGAGGGAGGAGTTCATCCCGGTCGTCAAGCTCTCGGCGCTCCTGGGTCTTCCGGGCGTAAACGGAAACGGGAATGACGAGTCGCTCGTCATAACCTTGATGATGGGAAGCGAGAAGCTGGGGGTGGCGGTGGACGGGCTTTCTAACGAGGAGAACGTGGTGATCAAGTCGCTTCCCTCCCACATGAAGAACGTTCAAAGATCGG
>JAKAGN010000318.1 GCA_021815525.1 Deltaproteobacteria bacterium | reverse complement strand
CAGCCCATGTAGACCCCCGTCCGGGGGCCGTTTTCCGGGCCTATGGAAAGCCCCGAGTCGGAAAGCGCCTCCCGGGCTGCGGCCAGGGCGTAGGAAAGGAAAAGCGGCGTGCGGAGGGCCTCGCCGCGGCTCAAATGATCGAGGGGCCGGAAGCCCTTGACCTCGGCCGCGATCCTCACCGCAAAGCCCGCGGCGTCGAAGCGGGTGATGGGCCCCGTCCCGGAGCGGCCCGCGACGAGCGCCTCCCAGGAAGCGAAAACGCCGACCCCTATGGGCGTCACGAGCCCTAAGCCCGTAACCGCAACCCGCCGGCGGGCCCGTCCCCTTTCAGGTATGGTTCCGGATATAGTCAATGGCGTCCTGGACGGTCTTGATCTTTTCCGCCTCGGCGTCGGATATCTCGGTCTCGAACTCGTCCTCCATTGTCATGACAAGCTCTATGATGTGGAGGCTGTCGAGCTTCAAATCCTCTATGAAACGCGCGTGGGGCACCACCTCGTCGGGCTCCACGCCCAGCTTCTCCACGATGATCTTCTTGACCCGCTCCTCTATGGACATGAAAACTCCTTTCTCTATTTTTCCGGGCCGGCCTTACATGTGAAGGCCGCCGTTCACCGAAAGCACCTGCCCCGTGATGAAGGCCGCATCGTCGCCCGCAAGGAACTCCACCGCCGCCGCCACCTCGAAGGCCGTTCCCATGCGCTTCAAGGGCGTCTGGGCCACGATCGAGTCCCTCGCGTTTTCAGGAAGCGCCGCCGTCATGTCGGTTTCTATGAAGCCGGGGGCCACGGCGTTCACGGTGATGAAGCGGGGCGCCAGCTCCCGGGCCGCGGCCCTGGTGAGCCCGATGACCCCGGCCTTGGCCGCCGCGTAGTTTGCCTGGGCCGCGTTGCCCGCCTGCCCCACCACCGAGGCCACGTTCACGATGCGGCCCCAATGCCGCTTCATCATGATGCGGGCCGCGCTCTTCATGCAAAGGAAAACTCCCTTCAAATCCACGTCGACGACGGCGTCCCAGTCCTCCTCCTTCATGCGGACGAGAAAACCGTCCCTGGTGATGCCGGCGTTGTTGACGAGCACGTCCAGGCGCCCGGCCTCCTTTTCCACCGCCTCGAAAAAGGATTTCACGGCCGCGGCGTCCGCCACGTTCACGGAAAACCCGAGCGCGCCGGGGGCGAGGGCCTCGGTCTCCCTCTGGGCCGCGTCGTCGCGGTCGAAATGGTTGAAGAAGACCCTGTGGCCCGAGGCCGCGAGCCTTTGAACCACGGCGCGCCCGATTCCCCGGGAGCCGCCCGTCACCACCGCGACCCTGCGCTCCTCCATCAGGCTTCCTCCTTGGCGAAAACCAGCCGGGCCAGGATGTCGAGGTCGGTGAAGCAGCCGCTTTCGGCCTCGCAAAGCTCCGAAAAGTGTATGGATTTCAGAAAGTCACGGGCCGTTTCCGGGTCCGGCCGGCCGCTGCCCAGGGCCACCCGGGCCGCCCCCCGCGCCGCCACGGACGCGGACCTGCGGGCGAAGACGCGGGAGAGGACTTCGAGCCTTCCGGCCTCCGGGCGGTTTTCCACGCGGCTGTCGGCTGCGGCGTGGGCCAGCGCGGCGCCCGCCTCGGCGTGGGCGGTCATCTCCGCCAGGGTGAAAAGGACGGCCTGGCTCCTCACGAGCCTTTCACGGTGGGCCAGGGTGAAGCAGGCGCCCGCAGCGGAGGCCGCCAGCGCAAGCATGAGGGCACCCACGTCCGGGGAGCCCAGGGCCAGCATGTCCAGCTCGTCGGCGATCTCCCGGTGGAAGCGGCCCCGGCTCCGCACCGCGGCTTTCCAGCGGAGCGTTCCGGCGATGGCCTTCTGTATCTCGCTTGTGCCCTCGTAGATGGAGGCGGCGGCCACGTCACGCTTGATCTTCTCGACTCCTCCGCGCCTGGCGTAGCCCTCGCCACCTAGGGCGAAGAGGGCGTCGGAGACGGCGCGGTGGGCCGCGTCCGCCGCAAGAAGCTTGGCCACGGCGGTTTCGGCGGCCAATTCGGGGGGTTCGGGTCCGGCGGCGTCAAACTTGAGGGCCGTCTGGTCGATGAAGGCTCCGGCCGCGGCAAGGGCCGCCAGGTGGGGAAGGACGAGGGTGTGGGTGAAGCCCTGCTTTTCCGACAGCGGCCCGCCGGGCCGGGAGGCGTCCCCGGCGCGGGCGATGGCCAGGGATAGCGCCTTTTCGGCCGCGCCCAGGGCCATGGCCGCCACCGCCAGCCGGGCGCGGGAAAAAAGGGCCAAGCCCTGGACGAGGCCTTTTCCGGGCTCGCCGCCCACGAGGTTTTCCGTGGGCACGAAAACACCGTCGAAAAAGAGGGGCGCGGTCTGGCAGGCGCGGAGGCCGTGCTTGTCGTCGGGCGGGCCGGCGCTGAACCCCTGCGCGCCCTTCTCCACCACGAAAAAGGCGGGACCGCCCGGGCCGTTCGCCAGAACCGAGACGAAATCGGCGGATGCGCCGGTGGAAATGAATCGCTTGCGGCCCGAAAGCCTGAAGCCGCCGGGAACCTCCTCGGCCAGGGTTTGGATGGCGGCCGGGTTGCTCCCCGCGCCGGGCTCGGTGGCGGCAAAGGCCCACAGCGCCCGGCCCTCGGCCACGGGCGGCAGGAATCGAGCCCGCTGCCCGGGCGTTCCGAACGCAAGGACAGGCGAAAGCCCCAGCATGAGCGAGAAAAAGGCGCTCGCCACCCCAAGGCAGATCCCGCCCATCTCCCGGCCCAAGGCGCACAAATCCCTCACCCCGCCCCCAAGCCCGCCGAAGTCCTCCGGCAGGAACAAAAGGGGAAGGGCCACGGGCGGCGCGGCCAGCGCGCGGATCAAGTCCTCGGGAAAGAGGCCCTCGCGGTCGAAGGCCTCGATTTTTTCCGGGGCCAGTATATCCGACTCCAGGCCTTTCAGCCGGGAAAGGGCAAGGGCCAGGGTTTCGGGGGCGAGGCCGCTTAAAGCCTTGGACGCGGGATCCGACATGCCGTTTCCTCCGTCCGGCGGCCTTCGGGCGTCAGGGGGGTGAAGCTGCGCGGAAGCCCGGCGAAACGCGGAACCGGACCGGGATTCAAATCGCCCGGCCCCGCTACTCCTTGGCCTCGATGACGCTTCTGCCCTTGTAGGTGCCGCAGTTGGGGCAGATGCGGTGGGGCATCTTGGCTTCCTTGCACTGGGGGCAGAAAACCACCTTGGGGGCCGTGATCTTGTCGTGGGTGCGGCGCTTGTCCCGTCTTTGCCGGGAGTGCCGGTGCTTGGGAAGAGGCATCGTGATCTCCTCGCTGATTTTCCATGTCGCTCGCGGAGGAGGCCCTCCGCAAAAAAAATTTGATAAGCGAAAAATTGCCGGCTTGTCAAGGAAGAACCGAAAAAAATGACGGCGGCGTCCCGCCGTCATTTGGAATTGGCAAATCAAGGCTGCGGTGTTAGAGTGCTTTTTCAGCCGCTTGGCGACCGTTTCGGAAAATCGTTCACAATCACCTTTCATCCGGATTTCCCATGCAAACCCACGCCGAAAATCGCCCCAAGGACCCCTCGTCGAACCTTTCCGTGTGGGCCGCCGTGCTGGTGGCCGTGGTGGGCTTGGCCTACTGCGGCAGCCTCTCCGGCCCCTTCGTCCACGACGACGTTTTGAACATCTCGGAAAACCCCGGCATCCGCCACGTTTTCCCGCTCTTCGGCGAGGAGGCCTATGGCCGGGGCACCGGGCTCGCCGGCCGGCCCGTGGCGAGGCTAAGCTTCGCCCTGAACTACGCCCTAGCCGGGACCTCGGTTGCGGGCTACCACATCGTGAATCTTCTCATCCACTTGGCGGCCGTTCTCCTGCTTTTCGAGCTTGTGCGGCTGACCCTCTCGCGCTCCCCGGTCCTTTCGGGCCGTTACGGGGAAAGCGCCGTTCCGCTGGCGTTTTTTTCGGCCCTCCTGTGGGGCGTGCATCCCTTGAACACCCAGGCCGTAACCTACGTGGTTCAACGCTGCGAGTCCCTGGCCGGGCTCTTCTTCATGGCGACCCTCTACGCCGGGGCCCGGGCCGCCTTTGACGACAAGCCCCTGCGCTGGAACATCCTGGGGGTAGCGGCGTTTTTCCTGGGGCTCGGCACCAAGGAAATCCTGGTGACGGCCCTCGCTGTGCTGG
>JAKAGN010000317.1 GCA_021815525.1 Deltaproteobacteria bacterium | reverse complement strand
CCGCGTGACCCGGCCCACCGACATTGCGATAAGCTCCTTGGCCTTTCTGGTGGCGGCCGCCGGGTCCTTGGCGTGGACCCAGGAGCACTGGTTACGGATGTTGGCCATCTCCAAAAGGTACGGGTTCAGGCCGGCCTCTGAAAGCGTCGCCCGGAAAAGCTCCTCGTGGGTCTTGGGGGAGCAGGAGGCCACCACCACGCGGTTTAGGTCGTGCTCCTTGATGCTCTTCTTGATGGCCTCCTTGGAGTCGGTGGAGCAGGCGAAGAGGAGCACCTCAGAATGCGCCACGCCGGCAAGGGTGCGGGCGTAGGCAGCCGCCGCCTCCACGTCCACCACGCCCGCGATGTTGGTGCCGCAGCAGCACACCATGACCCCAACCCTGGGGGCCTTGCCGAAGATGGAGCGCTCCTGGGGCCTTGCGGGCGCGCTCACCTCGTAGCCCTTGACCTTGGCTATGGGCCCCATTGCGCTCGCGGCCGCGCCGGATGCCTCGGCCACGGTCTCGGGGATGTCCTTGGGGCCGGAGAAGGCGCCGCACACGTAGACGCCGTCCCGGGAGGTGGAAAGGGGCGCCTGCGGCCTTGTCTGGGCGAAGCCGAAGGCGTTCACGCTGACGCCGATCCGCTCGGCGAGCTTCCCGGCTTCCTCGGAGGGCCTCATGCCCACCGCCAGGACCACCATGTTGAAGGTCTCCTCCACCGGCCGCCTGGTGACGGGGTCGAGGTAGGTGACCGTGAGGTCCTTCGTCACGGGGTTTTCGGCGACGCGGGAAATCATGGAGCGGACGTAGCGGAGGTCCGAAAGCTCCTGGGCGCGTTCGCAGTAGGCGTCAAAGCCCTTCCCCTGGGCCCTTAGATCCATGAAGAATATGGTGGGCTCCATCTCGGGATGATGGCTTTTGGCCACCACCACTTCCTTGGCGGCCGCCATGCAGCACACCGAAGAGCAGAAGGCCCGGCCCTCGCGGAGCCGCTCGCGGCTTCCCACGCACTGGATCCAGGCCACTTTTTTCGGCGCGGTATGATCGGAGGGCCGCGAAACGTGCCCGTCCGTGGGGCCCGTGGCGGAAAGGCAGCGCTCGAACTCCATCGTCGTTATGACGTTCTCGTAGCGGCCGTAGCCGTACTCCCCCGCCTCCTTCGCCTCGAAAAGGTCGAAGCCCGGGGCCAGCACCACGCTTCCCACCGGGATTTCAAGGATTTCCTCTTTCTGGTCGAAGGCGATGGCGTTTTGCTTGCACACCTTCTCGCAGGCCCGGCACTTGCCCTTTTGGAGGTAGATGCAGCGTTCGGCGTCTATGGCGTAGGTAAGCGGCACGGCCTGGGGGTAGAGGAGGTGGATGGCCTTCCGCTTGGCCAGGCCCTCGTTGTAGGGGTCCTCGACCTTCGCCGGGCATTTCTCGGCGCACAGGCCGCAGCCCACGCAGCGGCTCTCGTCCACGTACCTGGGATGCCGCTTCACCCTGGCCGAAAAGTAGCCCGGCTCGCCCGTAAGCTCCACCAGCTCCGAAAGCGTCAGGATCCGGATGTTGGGATGGCTCGCCACGCCGATCAGCTTGGGCGAGATCATGCACATGGCGCAGTCGTTGGTGGGGAATGTCTTGTCCAGCTGGCTCATGCGCCCGCCGATGCCGCTTTTCCGCTCCACCAGGTACACCAGGTAGCCGGAGTCCGCCAGGTCCAGGCTGGCCTGGATGCCCGCGATGCCGCCGCCCACCACCATCACCGCGCCCGTGGGGTCCTTCTTGATGGTTTCGCTCATTTGCTCCGCCGCCTTTAAAAGCAAAAGCCGCCTCCGGCGGCCGGGGGAGCAAGCCTCCCCCGGACCCCCAATCATTCGACGCGTCGCGTGCTGCGCACTCGCCGCGCATATATCGACTTAACATCCCGCCGCTCAACAACGCGAACGCCGGGGCCGCCCCGGACCCGATCCGTCAGGCGGCCTTCAAAAGCCCCAGGGACTTCAGGTAGGCCAGTGGGTCCTTGATGTGACGGCTTAGCCACGTCTCGGGGCTTTCGAGGTTCATGGCAAGGCCCAGAAGCTCCGTTATGTAGAGAATCGGCAGGTCGTAGCGCGCGCCGTACTCCCGGCTTATGCGGTCCTGGTACATGTCGAGGTTCGCCTGGCACATCTGGCAGGCCACCAGGATGCACTCGGCCCCGGCCTCCATGGCCTTGTCGTAGAGCTTCTTCACCAGGCTCATCATGATGTCGGGCCTGGAGACCGCGAAGCTTGCGCCGCAGCAGTCGGTCTTGTAGGACCACGGGAGCACCGTCACGCCCGCCGCCTCCGCGGCCCGGTCCATGCCCGTGGGGTTCTCGCAGTCGGGGTTTCCAAGCTCCCGGGGCGGCCGGCTTGACATGCAGCCGTAGTAGCAGACGGCTTTCACGGCCGACAGATCGGTCTTGACGCGGGCCTTGATAGCGGAGAGCACCGTGTCTTGCGCAAGGAGCGAGCACAGGTCCGTGACCTTGACGGTGGAGCCAACGTGGTGCTGGGAGCGCTTCAGGCGGTTGTAGCAAAGAGGGCAGGGGGCCAGGACATCGAGGCCCGCCTTTTCCGCGGCCGGGAGGTTCACCGCCGGGAGCATCACCGAAAGCCGCTCGCTCGTTGTGTGGGCCGAGGTGGCGCCGCAGCAGGTCCAGGAGTCAAGCTCGCGGAGGCGGATGCCGAGGGCCCCGCACACGGCCCGGATGCTTTCGTCGTAGTCCCGCGCAGTGGCTTCAAGGGAGCAGCCGGGATAGTAGGTCACTTCCATTTCCGAATTTTCTCCTTCAAAAGAGCTTCCTGACCCGGTCCCGAAGCTTCCCGGAAATCCGCGGGATGAGGCTCATGCGGCCCTTGCCCACCATCTTGAGGCCCAGCTTCACGTTCTCGATCACGTTGGGGCTTGCCAGGTCCCCGGGCCCGTGGAGGCTTTTCAACTGGTAGATGCCCATGAGGACCGTTTCCTGGACCCGGCCGAAGAGCCTTATGTTATCCATGAAGGTGGCGTGGAAGGCCGCCACGTCGGGCTCCACGGGCGCGGCGCCGCTTTCCGCCGCGTCCTGCTTCAGAAAGTCCATGAGCCGCGGCACGTCCACCAGGTTGGGGCAGCGGGTCACGCAGGTCTCGCAGGAGGCGCAGACCCAGGGGGTGCGGCTGGCGCGGACCTCGTCGGCCATTCCCACCTGCGCCATGCGGATCAAAGCGTGGGGCATGACGTCCATGGCGAAGGTCAGGGGGCAGCCGTTGGTGCACTTCTCGCACTGGTAGCAGGCGAAGATGTCCACCCCGCTCCGGCTCGCCGTGCTCTTGCCGAAGGACGTGTTGAAGGATTCGCTGGTCGGGTTCATGCGCCTTCTTTCTGTCAGCCTCTTGTTAGCCGTTTCAATGGGCCGCGAATATAAAGAATAAGGGCGTCTCGCTATTCTTCAACGGAGGCTTTAGCCAAATCGTAGGCCTTCTTCGACAGCACCTTGCGGTAGACCTCGCCGGGCTCGCGGAGAACGCCGTCCACCGTTAGAAGGTCCCGCTCGATCTTAATGCCGAAGAGCCGCTCGTTCTCCTGCAAATACGGCAGGATCAGCCGCCAGTCGGCCTTGGTGAGGTCCATGAAGGCGCCCTCGTTAAGCTGCTCCGTAACGAGCCTCCTGTGGGGATCGCGGATGTAAATCGCGCCGCCCGAGGCCAGCGAAAAGAGGTTCGAGCCGGGGTAGGGCGAAGGAAGCGGCGTCACCCTGCCCTCGTGGTCGAAACCCACGCCGTTTAAAATGACGAAGCCGCCGCCTTTGAGCGCGTCGCCCGCCATGAAGCTTTCGGCGAGGTAATCCAGGGCCGTGCCGTTTATGACGACGCGCGGCTTGCCCACGCCGTTGATGAGGGGCCTTCCCGCGGCGTTTCCCATGATGTAGATAACGCCCCCCTTGGCTCCGTAGAGGAAGGTCTGGCCCACGTCGCCGAACACCACGAACTTGCCGCGCTTTATGATCTGCCCAAGCTGGTCCTGGGCGTTGCCGTGGACGCGTATGGTCATGCCGTCGATGCCCGAGGCCATGTAGTCGCCGCAGGAGCCGTACACGTCGAACTCCACGTCGTCCGTGTCGGGCCCCATGCCGCAGCCCAGGAAGCGCTGGCCCCGGTAGCCGTAGCAG
>JAKAGN010000316.1 GCA_021815525.1 Deltaproteobacteria bacterium | reverse complement strand
CGGCCGGACCAGCCCTCCACCTGCCGCCTTATGTAGCCCTCGGGCTTTCCGAAGCCATCGAGGCCCAGGGCCTTGAAGTCTAGGCCGTGGAGCTTCACCATGAGGTCCATCAGGTTTTCGGAGAGCGCACGGGCGTCGGCGGGGGAGAGCGCGAGCCCCTGCGGAGGGTCCTTCCGGAGGATTATCCCCTTGATGCGCTCCATCACGTAAAAGGGCGCGCCGATCACCGAGCTATCCTCGGTGTAGGCGAGGGGCCGGGGGCAGGGGAAGTGGGGGGAGAGGGCCTTTAGTATACGGTACTCGCGGCCCATGTCGTGGGCACTCTTGGCCTTGGTGCCGAAGGGCGGCCGCCGGAGCACCATCTCGCGCCCGCCCACCGTCACCAGGTAGGTGAGATTGGAGTGCCCGGAGGGGAACTGGCGCACGGAGACCGGCCCGGATAGGCCCGGAACGGTGTCCTTTAAATAGGTTTCGATGCGTTCGGGGGGAAGGTCTTCCCCGTTTCTGACGTCCTTGGCTTCATCCAGTGTGTCGCTCATCGGGCTTCCTCATTCTATGGCCAGGGGCCGGCCTGGGCACACGAAGGCCTCCACCCAGCCTATGACGAAACGGGCGTAATCCTCCACGGCCACGCCCCGGGAGCGGTACTTCCAGCGTTTCACGTACCATTCCTGGAGGTTGGCCTTGATCAAGGCCGCGGTCATGTCGGGATCGGCCACCTCGAAGATTCCCTCCTCGCGGCCGCTTCTTAAGATGTCGGCGAAGACCTGCTCGGTCAATATCTCGCTTTCGATGGCCGCCTTCATCTGTTTCTTGTCGAGGTTCCTGGCCTCCATGAAGGAGAAGTAGAACCAGGGCTGCATGACCTCCGACAGGTAGATGTGGGCCACGATGCCGGCCCGGAGCTTTTCCCGGAGGCCCGGGGCGGCCTCCACCTGCTCCACCAGGATGCGGGTGGTTAGGCGCCGGCCCTGCTCCTGGATCATGGCCAGAAGCTCGTCTTTCCCCGTGAAGTACGAGTAGAGAGCCCCCATGGAAAGGCCCGCGCCCTCGCTAAGGTTCCGGAGGCTCATGGCGTGGAAGCCCTTCTTGTTGCTGATGGCGAGCGTGGCGTCGAAGATCTTGGCCAGGTTTTTCACCACCCGGTCCTCCTTCTTGACCTTGATCTTCTCGGCGTTCTCCACGTAAATCTCCCGGCAGATGTCCCGTTTGGACAGGCTCACCAGGTTCTTGAACTCTGAAAGGGTGATCATCGGCGTTTTTCTCCCGATTTGGATTTGGTTAACGTTCTATCTAAACGCCGAGTCCAAAGCTTGTCAACATGCCGTGAAAAAACGATATTCCGGCCGCTCAAATGGCGGGTGAACCCGTCCTTCATCGTTTTCGCTGGGTGGTCCCGGCAACTCGTTGCCGGATAGCTTCGCGCAGGAGGTCCTTTGCTAACGTATTGGAAACAGAGCAGGTAAAAGACCTCTTGTCCTTCGGACCCCGGCAACGAGTTGCCGGGGCCACCCACACCCTGGAACCGGTCAAACGGAACGGAATTATAATAACCGTTATAATTGCATTAAACTTAAGGACTTAAAGTTTTTTGGAGGGGTTAGGGGGAGGGGGTGCGGGGGAGGGGGGAAGGGGAGACCCTTTTTCCAAAAAGGGGCCCCCTTCCACTCTCCCCCGCAATCCTCCTCCTACCTCACCACTCTTCCCTTGTAGGACTCCAATATCCGGCGGGCCAGGGCCGCCTTGTGGACCTCGTCGGCGCCGTCGTAGATGCGGGCGGCGCGTTCGTGGCGGTAGAAGAAGGCTATGGGTGTGTCGTCGGTCATGCCGAGTCCGCCGTGGACCTGGAGGGCGCGGTCGACGACGCGGTTCATGGTGTTGGCCACCACGAACTTTATCATGGAGACCTCGTCGCGGGCCTCCTTGTGGCCCTTGGTTTCCATGGCCCAGGCCGCGTGGAGCACCATTAGGCGCGCGGCTTGGATCTCGGCGGCGGAGTCGGCGATCCACTGCTGGACTATCTGCTTGGTGCCGAGCGACTTTCCCGGGGACATTTCGCGGCTGTTGGCCCGCTGGCACATCAGATCAAAGGAGCGGGAGGCGACCCCCAGCCAGCGCATACAGTGGTGGATGCGGCCGGGACCTAAGCGGTCTTGCGCTATGACGAAGCCCATGCCCTCGGGGCCCAGGAGGTTTTCCCGGGGCACGCGGGCCGACTGGTAGAGTATCTCGGCGTGGGAGAAGTAGCCGTCGCCGGAGTGGCCCATGACGGGGATGTTCCGGACCAGGTTGAAGCCGGGGTTGTCGGTGGGCACGATTATCATGCTGGCGCGAAGGTAGGGCGGGGCCTCGGGGTTCGTCACGGCCATCACGATGGCGAAGCGGGAGCCGTCGGCGGCCGTGCTGTACCACTTGTGGCCGTTTATGACGTAATCGCCGCCGTCCTTCACGGCGGTGGTGTCCATCATGACGGGGTTGGAGCCCGGCATGTCCACCTCGGTCATGGAAAAGCAGGAGCGGATCTTGCCGGAGGCGAGCGGCTCCAGGTATTGGGCCTTTTGCGCCTCGGTGCCGTACTTGTGGAGGATCTCGGCGTTGCCGGCGTCCGGGGCCTGGCAGCCGAAGACGTAGTGGCCCAGTGGCGTGCGGCCCAGGACCTCGGATATCAGGCCGTGCTCCATAAGCGTCAGGCCCATGCCGCCAAGCTCCTCCGGGAGGTTCGGGGCCCACAGCTCCATCTTTTTGACCATGTCGCGCTTTTGATCGAGGATGGGGGAGACCTCGGCGAAGGTCTTGCCCAGGAACTCCCGCTCCAGGGGAATGAGTTCCTTTTCCACGAACTCGCGGGCTAGCTGGCACGCGGCGGATATTCTCTCCGACATTGCAAAATCCATATCATTTCTCCCGGTTAGCGGAGGGTTAAAAGCGTTTTGTCGCCGGTGATTTCAAGGTGCGCCGTGTCGTTGAAGCCAAGGAGCGCCAGGTTCCCGGACCCGGCCCGGAGGCGGGTCACGGAGGCGTTCCGCACGGCGAATGCGATCTCCATCGTCTTTTCGTCGGAAATATCCAGGACGAGGCGCATGGCTGCGGCCACGGGCCCGGCGGAGGTGAAGACCGCCACGTGCCGCGCGCCCGCGTGCTCCGCAACCACCCGCTCGATGCCCCGGCGCACCCGGTCAAGAAAGGCGCGCCAGTTCTCGCCCACCTTGGGATCGATCTCGCCCTTGGCCCAGCGCCGCATCATCTTCTCGAAGACCCGGGCGAAGGCCAAGCGATCGGTAAGCACCGCCTGCATGTCGGCGGCCACGGCCGGGTCCTCCCGGATCATGCGGGCCATCTCGTGGTTCCACACGGCTCCCGCGTCGAACTCGTCGAACTCGGGGTAAACGCCGGTGCGCGCGCCCATCGGCTCGGCGGTCTGGCGGTGGCGCACCATGTTGCCGGTGACTATGGCGTCGAAAGCCGTGGAAAGGCGGCCGGCGTGCTCGGCGAAGAGCCGCGCCTGGCGCTCCCCAAGGGGCGAGAGGAGATCGTAGTTCTCCGCCCCGAAGGACGCCTGGCCGTGGCGGACCAAGTGGATTATCATGCTCACGAAAAAACACTCCACAAGTGATTTATGACCTTCAACTTTCCCCATAGTCTCACGGGGGGTGGCCCTGCGTCAAGAAAAAAAACGAACGGTCGCTATTTTTATGGCCGGGGCTTCATTGGGGGATGTCAGCGGGGGGACGGGAAAAATCAGGACTCGGCGGGCCCGGGCTGGCCGCCGTCATTGGGGGTGGATGGGGCGGAGGCGCCGCCTGGCTTCTTGCCGCGCCGCCTACGCCGCTTCTTGGCGGCCGTGGTTGTGGACGCGGAATCGGCGGAGGCGGGCGCGGCCTCGCCCGCGGCCGGGGCGGGCGGCGGGGCGGAGGGCTTGGGCGCGGATTCTGACTGCGCGGGGGAGGGGCGCTGTCTCGGCTTTCCGCCCCGGTCGCGGCTCCGCTCCGGTCGCTTTCCGCTTCTATCGGGCCTTCCCGAGGAGCGGGGCTCCTTTTTGCGGAAGGAGCGGCCGGGCTTCGAGAGGTCCTCCACGAACCAGTCGGGCTCGGCCCAGGCAACCGGGATCTTCTGGCCCAGGGTTGTTTCGAGGGCCTCCAGGTAGAAC
>JAKAGN010000315.1 GCA_021815525.1 Deltaproteobacteria bacterium | reverse complement strand
CGCCCGGGAGCCGGAAGGCCAGCACGCCTTTTTGCGATAGGACGCGCCGGGCCTCCCGGAAGAACTCCAGCGTGAAGAAGCGGTTCTCCCGCAGGCTCTCCGGTGGCGGCAGGTCCAGGATCACGGAGTCGTAGGGGCCGCCCGCGCGGCGGCGGATGAAGGCGCGGCCGTCGCCGGCGTGTTCCCGCACCGCACCGGCCGGCCGCTTCCCGGAAAACGAGGAGCCCAGGTCGAGGAGCGCGCGGTCCGGCTCCACGTCGTCCACCGCAAGGGGGCGGTGCTTTCCGATTTCGTCCAGGACCGGAAATGCGCCGCAGCCCAGGAGGAGCACGCGCGGCCGGGCCGGGACCTGGCACAGGGCCGGATGGACCAGGGCCTCCGCGCCCGGCTCGTCGGTGGAGGCAAGGGGCGCGCCGTCCGTCCAGATCACCGCGCGGCCGCCCCGCTCCGTCACGGCAAGCCGCCCGTAGGCCGTGTCTTTTCCCCACAGCAGTTTTTCCCCGGCAAAGCGCCAGCCGAAGGATGGGCGGTCCGCCGCGATGCTCGTCAGGAGGATGGCCGCGGCCAGCACCACCGGCAGCCGGTGAGCCCGGGAAAGGCGGCCCCGGGCGAGGAAGAGGGCCGCGCCCGCGTGGAGGAGCCCCATGGCGACGCAGGCGCCGAAGTGCGAGACCGCGTGGATCAGGATGAGGCCGAAGGCGAGCCCCCCGGCCGCGTCGCCCGCCGCGCACCAGGCGTAGGCCCGGCCCGCCGCGCCGGGGCGAGGGTCCAGGCGGCAGGCCAGCGGCGGCAGGGCCCCGAAGAGGGCGGCCGGAAAAAAGAGCAGGGGGGCCGCGCCCCAGAGAAAGTTCCCGAAGCCCGGGGCCCCGCCCCGCACCCACGTGAACGGCAGGGCCCGGGCCGCCAGGAGCGCCGCCGCGGGCAGAAGGGCTCCGGCTATGTGCCCCCAAAAAAGGGCCGCCTCGGGACGCCGCGTCCTTGCGGCCCGCCTGGCCGAAAGAATGGCGCCAGCGCCTCCGGCCAGGAGCCAGACGCCCAGGGCCGCGCCGATCACCAGCTCGTTTCCGCCGAAGACCGACAGAAGCTCACGGACCAGCACCAGCTCCACCGCGATGGACGACGCGCCCGCCGCCAGCAGGGAGAACGCGGCGGCTTGGCGGCCGGGGCTTTGACGGGATGCCGTTTTCATGGATCGGTGCGGGCAAGAAATTGGCGGATTTAACGGGTTCCGGCCCGGGGCGGGGCCCCGCGCGCGAAAATTCGGTCGCTTGCGTTCCAACGGCATTGACATGGGCTCTTTTTTTTTATATGTCAAATAGATAACGGGGTTATTTTGCATTCAACAGCCACTTGCCGGCGTTTGACCGCCCCGGCGTTCATCCTTCACCCCATGACCGATCTTAACTGCGTCGTTTCGGAGGAGGAAATCGCCCGCGGGGTTTCGGACCTCGCCCGGCGGATTTCGGAGGACTACAAGGACCGGGACCTTGTCCTGGTGGGGGTTCTGAACGGCGCCTTCATTTTTCTTGCGGACCTTGCGAGGCGGCTCACCATTCCCCACATGGTGGACTTCGTGAGGGTCAAGAGCTACGGGCGGTCCACCGAGTCGGCCGGCGTAGTGACCCTGGTCAAGGACGTGGAGCTTCCCCTTGCGGGGAAGGACGTTCTTTTGGTGGAGGACATCATCGACACCGGTCTCTCGCTGGCCTTCTTGAAGGAGCACCTGGCCGGCCGGGGGGCGAGATCGCTCGCCGTGTGCGTGGCCGTGGACAAGCCCGAGCGCCGCGTAACGGCCGTGGATGTGGATTACCGGTGTTTCCTCATCAAGGAAGGCTTTCTTGTGGGTTACGGGCTTGACTGCGCCGAGCGCTACCGCAGCCTGCCCGCGATATATGAAATCAAACCCTAAGATCGGGAAAACGTCATGATCGTCAACTGCCCGAACTGCTCCATTGGCTTAAGCCTTGACGAGAACATAATCAAGGATAAGCAGGTCAAGGTCCGTTGCGCCAACTGCCAGCACATCTTCCCGGTGGGACCGGTCGCGCAGCGTCCCGCGGGCCGGAAGGCCGTCGAGGACCTTGACCTCGGCCTGGACCTTCCGGACCTCCCGGATCTGGAGGAGGGCCTGGACGAGGCCCTGGCCTCCCGCGGGGGCAGGATGCCCAAGCCCGATGACGATCTGCGCCTGGACCTCCCGGACCTTTCGGAACTGGAATCGGGGCTGGAGGACGATCTCGTGGAGCAGGCCCCTTCCCGCCCCCCGGAGCCGGCGCCCGAAAAGCCCAAGGCCGCGCCGCCGCGGCCCCAGGCCCCGCCGCCCCCGCCCAAGAAGGCCGCGCCGCCGCCCCTTGAGGACGACAGCCTTGGCGAGCTGGGCGATCTGGAAGACGAGGATCTGGCCTCCTCCGAGGCGCCCGCGGCGAAAGCGGCCGCCAAGCCTTCCGCCTTGGGGGACGAGGACTTGGGCGAGTTATCCGACTTCGCGTCGGAGATCGACGACGCGCTCGGCGCTGCGCCGCCGTCGGCCGAAAAAGGCGAGGCGGAGCTTGGGGACCTGGGCGAACTCGCCCTGGGAGACGATCTCGCCTCTGGAAAAACCGAGGCCCTGGAGCTGGAGCTGCCTGGTCTCGAACCCACCGAGACCATGATGGGGCCCGGCGCAGCGGCCAAGGGCGGCGAGGAGGAACTCTCCCTCGATCTCGAACTCGAGCTTCCGGGCCTGGAGGAGGAAAAGCCCAAGGCCGCCGTGCGCCCCGACGTCGAGGACGAGGACGAGGTGAAAAGGGCCCTGGCCGCCATCGAGGGCCCGGACGCGGGCCAGGAGCTTACGCTGGACCTGCCCGGCGCGCCGTCCCTGGACGCCACCATGGAGCTTGGGCTTCCGGACCTGGAGCCCGAAGAGGCCGCGCCCGCGCCCGCGGGTGGCGAGGCTGGCGAGCTTTCCCTCGACCTGGACGACCTGGGGGACTTAGGAGAGCTTTCCCTGGAAGAGGAGGCCGCACCCGCCGCCGCGGAAAAGGAGCTTTCCCTGGACCTTGAGGAAGCGCCCGCGCCAGCCGCCAAGCCCGCGGCCAAGGACGACCTGGGAGACCTGGGCGAGCTGGGCGATCTCGGTGACCTGGGCGATCTTGAGCTGGACGAGGCCGCGCCCGCCGAAGCCCCTGCCGCGCCCTCCGCCGTGGATGACATGGCCATAGACCTCGACGGCTTCGAGCTTTCCATGGACGCCGCCGAGCCCGAAACCGCGGCCGCGAAACCCGCCGCCTCCATGGACCTTGAGTTCGACGCCGAGGAAACCTTCGACATGGAGCCGGGAAAGCCCGGCGCCAAGGAGGCTCCGCCTCCTCCGCCGCCCGAGTCGCGGCCCTCCTTCGACGCCCAGGCCACCATGGCCATCGACGAGCCCTTCGAGGCCGTGCCGCCGCCCCCCCGACCCGCCGCCCCCGAAATCGAGGAAGAGGAGGAGGAAGCGCCGGAGGAAATCCCGGAAAAGGCCGCACCCAAAAAGGAGCGCCGCGCCCGCAGAGCCTTCCCCTGGCGCGCCATCCTGGCCGCCGCCGTCATCATCCTCATCCTGGCGGGCCTCGCCATCCTGGCCGCCCGTATACTCTACAGGCCGGCGCCGCCGCCCCAACCCGCGGCCGTGGACACCCAGGGCGCCGTTTACCTCTCCATCGCGGAAAACGAGGTGGAGGCCCACCTGGAGTCCAACCAGAAGGAAGGCCCCATCGTGGTGGTGGTGGGCCAGCTCACCAACAAGTACAAGGAGGCCCGCGGCGGCATCCAGGTGGAGGGCGAGCTCTACGACAGCGCGGGAAAACAGATCGAGGGCGTGGAAATCGTCTACTGCGGGAACACCCCAAGCGCCAAGGAAATGCGGACGCTCTCGGCCGACGAGCTTTCCAAGCGCCTGGAAAACCCGGCCGGCGACGACAACCGGAACCTCGTGGTGCCGCCCGGCGGGAAGATCCCCTTCACCATCATATTCTACGACGTGCCGAAAAACGTGGCCGAGGTGGTGGTGGTGCCCATAAAGTCGGGCGTCGCCGGAACCCAGCCCGCCGCCGGGAAACCCGGCGCGGCCAAAACCGCCCCGGCCCAGCCCGCCGGCGCCACGCCCGGCGGGCTCAAGACCCCCATGTGAGGAGGACATGC
>JAKAGN010000314.1 GCA_021815525.1 Deltaproteobacteria bacterium | reverse complement strand
GCGCCGAGGGTCCGCGAGTATACCGCCACCGTCGCAAGGCCGAGCGCCGCGGCGAAAAGCAGGCTGAGCGCCCGGGCGCCCATGTTGAAGGGGGTCTTCATGGAAGGTTCCTGTTCATGAAAAAAACATTCTACCTTCCGCCCGCCCTCCGGTCAAGAAAACCCTCGTCTTGACCAAGCCCCTCGCCTTGACTATAGCAAGCCTCGCGTGAGGAACCCAAACGAGCAAGGAAAAGGAATTGAGCCCGTCCAGAAACGATCCCGCGGCCCCCTACCGGATTTCCCGCGAGCCTTACTACGTCCCCGCGGCCGACGAGGTGGAGCTTTTTTCCGCGGCCTACGAAAAACGCATCCCCGTCATGCTCACCGGCCCCACGGGCTGCGGCAAGACCCGCTTCGTGGAGGCCATGGCCCACCGCCTCCAAAAGCCCCTCGTGACGGTCTCCTGCCACGAGGACCTCTTCGCATCCGACCTCGTGGGCCGCTTCCTTCTGATCGAGGGCCAAACCGTGTGGACCGACGGGCCCCTGGCCCGGGCCGTGCGCATGGGGGCCCTGTGCTACCTGGACGAAATCGTGGAGGCCCGCAAGGACACCACCGTGGTCCTGCATCCGCTCGCCGACGAACGCCGCACCCTCTTCATCGAGAAACGCGGCGAAACCGTGAAGGCCCACCCGGACTTCCTCCTCGTCATCTCCTACAACCCCGGATACCAGTCCGTGATGAAGGACTTGAAACCCAGCACCCGCCAGCGCTTCGCCGGCATCTCCTTCAACTACCCGGACCCGGCCAAGGAGGCCGCCATCGTTGCCCACGAGGGCGGGGTGGACCCCGCAAGCGCCGAAAAGCTCGTCACACTCGCCGGAAAAATAAGGAACATGCGGGACGTGGGCCTCGCCGAGGGCGCCAGCACGCGGCTTTTGATCCACGCCGGCCGCCTCATGTCCCAGGGCATCGCCCCCAAAAGCGCCTGCCGCGCCGCCGTGGCCGGGCCCCTGTCCGACGAGCCGGGGCTCCTGGCCACGGTCATGGACCTCATCGAGGACATCTTTTGAGGCTGACGAAAAACGCGAACTGCGGCGTTGCGCTTCACCTCGCGGCTCGGTCACGTGCGAACAGCACGCTCCCTCGCACTCGGCTCGCGCGCCTTGCATTTCATCGTTTTTCGTCAGCCTTCACGCTGCCCAGAATTCCGGGAACGCCGAAGAGGGGCGAAAGGAAAGCCTGCCGCAAGCCCTAAAGCATGGCCGGATGAGCTGCTAATAAAAAATCTGTAATTGCAGCGTGTTATGGTGATAACGTTCAAAATTTGAACGTTCAAATTTTGAACGCTGCCGGCTCAACTTTTTGAAATTCAAGATAAAAACAGGAAGGGGCAGGGTGGGGGAGGAGCTTTCAGACCTGGAGCCCTTGAGGGAGCTTGATCCCGAGGCCTACGCCGCGGCCGAGGCGGTTTTCCGGGGCCGGGAGGTTCCGCCTGAGGCCGTGGAGCTGGCGGCCGGGGAGGGGGCCTGGGCGCTGTCGCTGGAGCGCGGTTTCGGCCGCGTCTACACCGCAGGCCTCGCGCGTCTTGCGGTCTTCGGCCCGCCCCGGGCGCTCACCCGGTACCGGAGGCTCGTGCGCCGCGCGGCAGGCCAAGGCGCGACCCTGGCCTCCGCGGTGGCCGCCGGGACCGCGCCCATACTGGCCGCGGGCGACGCCCGCCTACTCTCGGCTTTTCTCAAGGCGCTTCCCGCCATGTCGCGGCACGGGGCCCACGCCCTGGCCCGCCCCGTGGAGGGCTTCCTGTTTCTGCTTTCGCGGGACGAGCGCGCGGCGGCCCGCGCCTACGCGGACCTCTGCACAGTGGCCTTCGGCCGGGTCCTGTCGTATCACCAGGCCCTTACCCTCACCCAGGTGCTGCCCGCAGTCGCCCGGAGCATCCCCCCCGGCCGCCGGGCGTACCAGCTCGCGGCCTGGGCGAGGGTGGCGCAAAGGGACCCAAGGCTTGCACCGGTCTTCGCGGAGGGCCTCATGGCGGGCCTTTCGGTGCTAGGAGAGGAAGGGCTCGGCCGCTTCTCGCGGGAAGGTCTGGCGCGCTTCGACAAGAGCCCCGAGGCCGGCCTTCGCTTCTTCGGCCTCGAAACCGCGGAGGCCCGCTCGCTTCTTTCGGCCCTCTCAACCTCCGCGCCCTTTTCCGGCTCCCGCGAGGCGCTGGCCCGCTACCTTTCGGCCCGCACCGGCCGCATCACTCCCGTGCGGGGCTTTTCGGCCCTGGAGCAGGCCGTCCTGGCGCGGCTTCCGGAGGACGCCACCGTGGTCTCGGACGGCCAGGGCCTCTATTTCCGGGAGGAGCTGGACATACTGCCCGCGGCCGCCGAAAACCGCGATCTCTACAAGGCCCTGGCGCGGCTGGAGGCCGGGCTCCTGGAGTTTTCCACCTTCGATTTCGACGCCGAGACCGCCCGGGACCTGGCGCTGGCCGGCGGCGTGGATATCCGCCTGCCGGAGCCCGATCCGGCGATCCCCGATCTTACGCGCTTCTTCGCCGCGTTCCCGGTTCCGGCGCTGGCCCGGGACCTTTTGACCGCCCTGGAGCACGGCCGGGTGCGCTCTCTCTCCCTCGCCCGCTACCCGGGACTTGCGGACAGCACGTTTACGCCGCTTGCCCGGAGCCTTTCCCGCCTCTTTCCGCTTCCCGCCCATTTCCCGGCGCTTGGGGTTCTTTACCGGCTCCTCGCCTTCGGCCCGGAAAGCGCGGGCGGGGATGCCCGCCGGCCGGACCCGGCGGAACAGGCCCTCGTCGAGGACTCCCTGGCGCTTTTCGGGCAGGCGGCCGATCATCCGCCCTTCACCGTGGAAAAAAGCGCGGCCGTCGCGGCCCGGCTCTACCAGGCCTGGGAGGATGCAGCGCGGGCGTGGTTTTCGGCGCGCTTTCCGGGCGCGCTTTCCGAGACCTACCGGCCCCTTGCCGCGCCCTTCGGCCGCGGGATTTTTCCGGAGCTTGCCTGGAACGAGCTTCAGCGCCGGGCCGAGTTGATGCGCCGTAAGCTCAAGGGGATTTCGGTGGAGCTTCCGCGCCGCGCCATCGAAGCGCTTCTCGCCGAAAAGGGCGGGGGGCTTACGAAGGACGACCTGGCCCGCCTCATTCCCGATCCCGAAACCCGCGAGGCCGCGGCCCGGGAGCTTGCCCTCGACCGGAAGCCCGGGCCCGCGCCCGAATCCGAGCCCGGCGCGGCGGCCGTGTTCCGCTACCCCGAGTGGAACGAGGATCTCAACGACCACCTGCCGGACCACTGCCGCGTGGCCGAGACGGAGGCCTCGGCCGGAGACCCCTCCTTCTACGGCGAGGTCGTGGCGCGAAGGCGCGGGCTTGTCCTCGCCATCCGGAAGAGCTTCGAGCTTCTCAGGCCCCAGGGCCTCGTCCTCCAGAGGCGCGTCATGGAGGGCGACGGCATCTCCCTTTCCGCCGTGGTGGACCACGCGGTGGACCGCAGGGCCGGGCTCGTCCCAAGCGAGCGCATCTACACCCGCCGCGTGCGCCAAATCCGGGACGTGGCCGTTCTTCTCATGGCCGACGTCTCCCGCTCCACCGGAAACCTCCTGCCCGGCGGCGTCAAGACAGTCCTGGACGTGGAAAAAGAGGCCCTGGTCCTCTTCTGCGAGGCCCTCTCCGCCGCCGGCGACGCCTTTTCGCTGGCCGCCTTCTCCGGCGCCGGGCGCCTCAGGGTGGACTTCATAGGCGTAAAAAGCTTCGCCGAGGCCATGTCCCCGGCCGTCCGCGCACGCATCGCGGGGCTTGCCCCGGCCCGCAACACCCGGGTGGGCGCGGCCGTGCGGCACGCCGCCTTCCGGCTCCTCTCCCAGCCCGCCCGCACCCGGCTCCTGATCCTTCTTTCGGACGGATTTCCCAACGATCTCGATTACAAGGGCTCCTACGCCATATCCGACACAAGGAAGGCCATCCGCGAGACCCGCGCGAAAAACATCGCCGTCCACGCCGTCACCGTGAACCTCTCCGACGCCGCCCGCCTGGACGAAATTTACGGCGAGGTGGGCCACACCCTCATCTCCCACGTCCGCGACCTGCCCGAGAAGCTGGTGAGGCTCTATCGCGGATTGACGCGGTAGCGGGGGGAGGGGGGGAGGAAAACCTTTTGCGCGCAAAAGGTTTTCCTACCCCCC
>JAKAGN010000313.1 GCA_021815525.1 Deltaproteobacteria bacterium | reverse complement strand
GGGGAGGGGGGAAGGGGAGACCCTTTTTTCAAAAAGGGGCCCCCTTCCCCCCTCCCCCGCAATCTTTTAAAATTGGAGGGCCTGGTAGAACATCACCGTGGCGGGGCTGGTGACGCCGGGGTGGGTCAGTACGTTGACGCAGGCGGGCTTCCTTGAGGCCACGGCGCGCTTGATGGCGGGAACGATGTCCTCGTCCCTGGTCACGATTTCGCCGTAGCCGCCCAGTCCCTCCACCATTTTTTCGTAGTGGCGCAGGCCCAGCTCGGCGCAGGTGGTGCACTCGGGCCCCAGGCTCATCTCCTGGGAATGCTTTATCATGCCCCAGGCGCAGTCGTTGTTGATGACGCAGACGATGGGGATGTTGTGGCGCACGGCGGTGTCGAACTCCATGCCGTTGAAGCCGAAGGATCCGTCGCCGTTTAGGAGGATGACGGGCTTGTCGGGATGGGCCAGCTTGGCCGCGAGGGCGAAGGGCAGGCCCGTGCCCAGGCAGCCCAGAAGCGCGCCGGAGGGGTTCATGACGCCCGCGGGATGCTCGGAGCGGAAGCCGGCCAGGGCGTAGTAGCTGGTGTCGCCGCCGTCGGCCACGTAGTAGGCGTCGGTTCCGAAGACCTCCATGATCTTGGCCACCAGCCGGTTGGGGTGGATGGGGTCGGAGGGCGCCGCCCGCTGCTCAAGCTCGGTGGTGAGGAAGGCGCGGGTGGCGCTTTTCATTTTTTCGAGCCATTCCGCGTGGCTGCGCTTGGCGCATAGGGGCGCGAGGGCCGCGAGAGCCTCCTTCGCGTCACCCACCAGGCCCGCGTCGGCCATGCGGTTGCGGTCCATCTCGTTTTCGTCGATGTCGATCCTCACCATCTTGGCGTCCGGGAAGAGCTTGCCGTAGTTTAGGAGCCAGTTGAAGCGGATGCCGGCCGCCACGATGAGGTCCGCCTGGGGCATTCCGGCCAGTATCCCCGTGTAGCCGCCCTCGCTAAGTGATAGGGGGTGGGTGTCCGGGACGATGCCCCGGCCGCCGTTCACCAGGGCGAAGGGGATGCCGGTCTTTTCCAGGAAGGCGGCAAGCTCCTTGCCGCAGCCGCTGTGTCCCACCCCGCTTCCGCCCAGGAAGATGGGCCTTTTGGCCGCGTCGATCAGGCGGGCCGCGGCGGAAAGCTCGGATTTGGCCGGGTGCGCGGAGGTCTTGTGGATGCGCTTTTCGGGAAAGGGCGCGCTTTTTTCGTCCACCTTGGGGAAGAGGATGTCCGGCGGAAGCTCCAGGAACACGGGCCCGGGCCGGCCCAGGGTGGCCTGGCGGAAGGCGATGTTGAGGTACTCGGGGATTCTTTTCGCGTCGTAGCAGGTGGCGCACCACTTGGTGACGGGCTTTGCCATGTCCACCTGGTTCATCTCCTGGAGGGTCCCGGTGAGGTCGTCCCGCAGCGGGTGCCGGCCGCCCAGCACCACCACGGGGGCGTTGTCCAGGTAGGCGTTGGCCATGCCGGTAAGGGCGTTGGTGAAGCCGGGCCCGGCCGTCACCAGGCACACGCCGGGCTGATTTTTATAGATGCTCCACGCGTGGGCCATCATGGCGGCCGCCTGCTCGTGGCGGACGTCCAGGGTGGGGACGCCGAACTTGACGAACCCGTCCAAGAGGCTTTCGATGTGCCCGCCCGAGATGGTGAAGACCATGCCCACCTTTTCCACCTCTTTCAAGTACTTGGCCGCCAGGTGCCCGCCTGAAATCTTCGCCATGACTTTCTCCTTTGGGGACGATGTTAAAAACGGAGGGAAAGGACTCGCGGGAAAGCGGGAGGCTCAGACGCTCTCCCCTGATCGCCGCCGCGACAATTTTTTCAGCTCGTTGAAACCGTTGGAAGAGACAGCCTGGATAAAAACGATGAAATGCAAGGCGCGCAAGCGAGCGGCGAGGGAGCGTACTTTTCGTACGTGACCGAGCCGTGAGGCGCAGCGCAACGCCGCAGTTCGCGTTTTTATCCAGGCTGTCAAAGCACGAGCTTCATGATCTCCTCCAGCCACACCGCATAGGCGCTCATGCCCAGAAGGTGCATGTCGCCGGCCGCCGCCGCGTTGAACATGGCGTCCTTCTTCCGGCTCCTCATCACGGAAAAGCCGGTGGCCGCGTCCTTGAACACCAGGGCCGCGTCAAAGGCGTGATCCGCGCCGGGGCTCGTGCGGATCTTGCCCCTGTCGAACACGATGAGCCGGCCGCGGCTTCCGTCTTGGGTCTTGAAGAGAATCTTGACCGAGGCGTTCTCGATGCGCTTCTGAAAGGCCCGGTTACTGAGCGAGGCGACCCACAGTATCCGGGCCAGCGCCGCCAAAAGCATGGAAAAGAGCATGATGGCCTCCCGCGTGGTTTCGAAAACATTCTGAAATTAATTGATGTTTTTATTCCGTGGAATAGCTTTTGCGTTCCCTTGCATGGCGCCGCCCGCTATGCGATCCAGCCCCGGCTCCACGCCATCCCGGCCGCGCGCCAGTAGATGCCCGGCGCGAACCTCTTGAGATAGTACAGGGCCCATGCATGGCCGGGCGAGGGCTGCACGCAGCGGTTCTTCGTAAGGCCCCGCAGCCCGTCGCGGGCCACCCGCTCGGGGGACGCGCCCCAGGTGGCGTAGAAGCGCACCAGCTTGTCCTTGGTGCTTCCTCCGGGTCGGTCCGCGAAGCGCATCTGGCTCTCGGCCACGATGTTGGTGGCGATGACGCCCGGGCACAGGGCGCAGACGCTGATCCCGTGCTTGCCAAGCTCGCAGTGGAGGGCCTCCGCCAGCCCCACCATTGCGTACTTGCTGGTGGAGTAGGGGGAAAGCCCCGGAATGGCCGTGTAGCCCGCGCCGCTCGCGGTGATGAGGATTCCGCCCTTCCTCCTTGCTATCATGGAGGGGGCGAAAAGCTCCACCATGAAAACGGGCCCCCACAGGTTCACCCCGAAGGTGCGGGCCCAGTCCTCGTGGGTTAGCCTCTCCACTGGCCCCGCCACGGCGATGCCGGCGTTGAGGCACAGTATGTCGGCGCGCCCGAATATCTTTTCGTAGCTCTCCGAGAAGCGGAGCACCGCGTCGCGGTCCGCGTGGTCCACGGTGAAGGCCTCGGCCGTAACGCCCAGGGCGCGGATCTCGGCGACGAGCCCCGGTAGCCGCTCGCCCTTGATGTCGGTGACGGCCAGGTTCGCTCCCCGGCGGGCCAGCTCGAGGGCGAGCGCCCGGCCTATCCCGGAGCCCGCGCCGGTGACGATGGCGTTGGCGCCTTTTTCGATCTTCATGGTTTCCCCCTTTTCCATAGAATATCAAGCGCTTGTTTATTTGACACGGTTAATTGTCAAATATGATACCAGGGCCTCTTGATTTTGACAAGAGAAAATGTCAAAATACTTCCATGAAAAAGCAGGCTCTCGAAAAGCAAAGGAGTTACGGCGGAGTCCGGGCGAGCCAGAGGGAGGAGGGGCGGCGTCTCAAGCTCCTCGACGCCGGGCTTGGCGCCTTCGGCACCGTGGGCTACGCCAGGAGCAGCATCAAGGGCATCTGCGGGCTTGCGGGGCTTACGGAGCGCTACTTCTACGAGTCTTTCGGCAGCAAGGAGGAGCTGCTTCTGGCCGTTTACGGGGGGGTGGTGGAGGACCTCCTGGCCCGGGCGCGGGAGCGCCTTTCGCAGCCCTTCGTAAGCCCCTCGGATCTCCTGACCGGGGTCCTCGGCATCTACTTCCGGGCCATGCGGGAGGACCCCCGCAAGGCGCGGCTTTTATACTTCGAGGTTTTGGGGGTGAGCCCCGCCGTGGACCGCGCCTACCAGGACGCCACCCGCCTCCTTGGGGGCATCGTGACGGAAGCCGTGCTTGCGGCCTTTCCCGTCCTCGACCGGAGGTTTTTTTCGGAGAGCATCGTGCCCGTGGGGCTGACCGGCGCCGTCACCCTCATGGCCATCAACTGGATTCTGGAGGGCTTCAGGACCCCCCTCGAGGACATCCTGTCCCAGGTGGCTTTTCTGGCGGGCCTCGTGGAGTCCTTCGCCGGAAAATCCTCCCCTCCCCACGAAGCCCGCCCATAAGCGTCGCGGCGTTTTTTCCCGGCCTTCCAAGCTTCGGGCGGAAAGATGCGAAGCCCTCCAAAAACTGGCACTGCGCGTTGCTGCGCAACGCGCAGTGCCCATATCGGGGGTCCGGGGGCGGTTCGCGCCCCCGGGCCTTTTGGAGGGGGGA
>JAKAGN010000312.1 GCA_021815525.1 Deltaproteobacteria bacterium | reverse complement strand
CCGGACCCCCGATATGCACGGGGCGCGTTGCTGCGCAACGCGCCCCGCAGGTTTTCCAGGGCTTCGCATCTTTCCGCTTTCCCTAGGTCCCTTCCTTTCCTTACGGCTTTCCCGCCTTTCCCTTTCGTTTCTGGGCCAGCTCCACGTCCTCGCGGACTATTTTTAAGGGGGAGGCGCGCCAGATGTCGCGGTTGTACTCGGATATGGTGCGGTCCGAGGAGAAGTAGCCCATGCGGGCGACGTTCAAGATGGCCTTCCGGGTCCAGGCCTCGCGGTCGCGGTAGAGGGCGTCCACCTTGGAGTGGGCCTCGCGGTAGGCCTCGAAGTCGGCCAGCACCAGGAAGGGGTCGCGGTCCAGGAGGTTTGCCACCAGGGAATTGAAGGCGCCGGGGTCCTCGGGGTTGAAGAAGCCCCGGGAGATGAGGTCGAAGGCCTTGTGGAGAAGCTCGTCGCGGATGGCGGCGCGGGGGTTGTAGCCCTGCTTGGCCGCGGCCACCTCCTCGGCGGTCAAGCCGAAGATGAAGATGTTCTCGGGGCCCACCTCGTCCATTATCTCGATGTTGGCGCCGTCCAGGGTGCCCAGGGTGAGGGCGCCGTTTAAGGCGAACTTCATGTTGGATGTGCCGGAGGCCTCGTATCCCGCGGTGCTTATCTGCTCGGAGACGTCGGCGGCCGGGAAGATGTGCTCCGCCAGCGACACGCGGTAGTTGGGCAGGAAGACCAGCTTCAGGAACTGGTTGGTGGAGGTGTCCCGGTTGATCATTTCCCCCACCTGGCAGATGAGGCGGATGATGTCCTTGGCGGCCTGGTATCCGGGCGCGGCCTTTCCGCCGAAGATGTAGGTGATGGGGTGTATCTCGAAATCCGGCCTGTACTTTATGGCGAGCCAGGTGGTTATGACGTGGAGGACGTTTAGGAGCTGGCGCTTGTACTCGTGGATGCGCTTCACCTGGACGTCGAAGATGGAGTCGGGGTCTATTATCTGTCCGGTCAGGGCCTTGGTTATGCGGGCCAGCCGCACCTTGTTCTCCTTTTTCACCGCCCGCCAGCGGTCGGTGAACTCAGCGTCCTCGGCCAGGGGCTCGATCTTTTTCAAGTCCGTGAGGTTCCGGAGCCAGCTGTCGCCTATCTTTTCGGTGATCAAGTGGGCGAGCGGCGGGTTGGCGGCCATGAGCCAGCGCCTGGGGGTGATGCCGTTGGTCTTGTTGTTGAAGCGGCCCGGAAACATCTGCGCGAAGTCGGTCAGCTCCTTTTCGGCCAGAAGCCGGCTGTGTATCTTGGCCACGCCGTTCACCGAGTGGGAGCCCACGATGGCAAGGTGCGCCATGCGGATGCGTTTCCCGAAGCGTTCCCCCACCAAGGACATGCGGGAAAGCCTTTGGGGCTCGTCGGGAAAGCGCACCGCCACGTCCCGCAGGAAGCGGCGGTTTATCTCGTAGATGATCTCTAAGGGGCGCGGAAGGAGCCGCTCGAACAGCTCCGCGGACCATTTCTCCAGGGCCTCGGCCATGAGGGTGTGGTTGGTGTATGCGCAGGTGCGGACCGTGAGGTCCCAGGCCTCGTCCCAGTCCATGTGGTGGATGTCGAGGAGTATCCTCATGAGCTCGGCCACCGCCAGGGACGGGTGGGTGTCGTTCATGTGGATGGCCACCTTGTCGGGGAAGCTCTCGAAGTTCTCGTGGGTCACGAGAAAGCGCCGCACGATGTCCTGGATGGAGCAGGACACGAAGAAGTACTGCTGCTTCAAGCGAAGCTCGCGGCCCTCGCTGGTCTCGTCGTTGGGGTAGAGCACCTTCGAGATGTTCTCGGAAAGGTTCTTCTCCTCCACGGCCTTCAAGTAGTCGCCTTCCTGGAAGTAGGCCAGGTCGAAGTCCTTGGAGGCCCGGGCGGACCAGAGGCGGAGCGTGTTCACGGTGTTGTTGCCGAAGCCGGCGATGGGGGTGTCGTAGGCGACCCCCACCACGTCGGAGGTCTCCACCCATTCGGCGGCAAGCTTGCCGGAGGGGAGCTTCACGAAGTTGACCTTGCCGCCGAAGTGCACGGTTATGGCGTACTCGGGCCGGGCGATCTCCCAGGGGTTGGCGAACTTGAGCCAGTTCTCGGGCCGCTCCACCTGCTGGAGGTTCCGTATCTCCTGGTCGAAGATGCCGAACTCGTAGCGTATGCCGTAGCCGTAGGCGGGAATCTGGAGGGTGGCCAGGGAGTCCATGAAGCAGGCGGCGAGCCTTCCAAGGCCGCCGTTTCCCAGGCCCATGTCCGGCTCCATCTCGAAGAGGTTTTCGAGGGGGACGTTGATCTCCTCCATTGCCTCCTGGGTTTCCGGAAGCATCCCCAGGTTCAAGAGGTTGCTTTCCAGCACCCGGCCCATGAGGTACTCGGCGGAGAGGTAGTAGACCCTCTTCACGTCGTGGGTGTAGTACATCTGCTGGGTGCGGATCCAGCGCTCGATCAGGCGGTCCCGGGCCGAGAGGGCCAGCGCCAGGTAGAGGTCCCGGTCCGTGGCCGTGTACTGGTCCTTGGAAAGGGAGTATTGAAGGTGGCTTGCGAAGGAGACCTGGATGCTCCCCGGGTCCTTGCCCTTGCGGAAGGTGCCCCAGTTCTTGAACAGCACGGACTCTTTCATCAAGTGAAGCCTCCTTTTCTTCGGGAAGGCAAGGAATGCGGCTCACACCCATCCGATAAAAATGCCAGGAAAAAACAGGTTTGAATAACAAGATAAAGTAAAAAGAATTTTTTGTCCATCAAAGGAGAAGCCGGCGGCCGGGCCGGAAATTTTTCAGGGCGGCCGAAAAATGCGCGTAAGCCTTGCCAATCGAAAGTTTGCTATACTATAGTTCCCGGGAAAAGGAAACCGGCAAGCGGTTCCGGTCCCGCGCCGCCGCCCGCTGGGGGGGAAGTTGCGGGCGGAGTTAAGCCTCCGGCGAAAAATCACCTTTGAGCCTGCGACGCCAAAACGCTTGATGTCCACACGTGTTCAAGACGGCGATAAATCCGGGGGGGCCGTAAAGACGCGGGAAGAAAATGGCGGCGGCGATCCCTGATCTGAGGTTTTTGAGGCGGCGGGGAAGAGAGCCCCCGCTCTTCGTTAACGCACGAAACGTGGCATGAATGGGTCCGGCCGCCGCCGCGAGGCGAGGGGAGCGGCTTTTTCCGGGTTTTCCCGCCGGGCTTTCTTTTTCCAACCCTCCTTCGGAGCAGTCATGAAAAAGCAACATGTCTTTGCGCTTGGCGTCACGGTTTTCCTCTGCCTTCTTTCAACCCAGGCCATTGCCGGTCTTTTCAGCCCCATGTGGGAGTGGGACCATCCCAAGCTCGTGGGCAAGGTGAAGGAGATCGAGGAGCGCTCGGCCAACGTGACGCACAAGATAGCATACGACGCGCAGGGCAGGCGAACCGAGGCCCAGCGCCTGGACCAGTACGGGCGCATCGTTTCCCGCTACTTTTTCACCTACGACAAGGACGGCAACCTCATCCTGATCGAGTGCTTCACCGGGAACAACCCCAACCCCCTGCGGGAGACCATCTACTACGCCGAGAAGGGGATCATAAAGCTCATCGACAGCTTCGAGAGCCCCCGCCGGGCGGAGTTCGTCTATGACGATAAGAAGCGGATCAAGGACGTGGTGGTGATGGGGGCACAGGGGCTCACCAAGGCCAAGTGGACCTTTCTCTACGACGCCCAGGGCCGCTTTGCAGGGGAGACCTACACGGACCTCGACGGGAACTACGCGGGAAAACGGGTCTTCGTCTACAACGCGGAGGGCTTCCTCGCCGAGCAGACAACCTATAACGCCCAGAACCAGGTGACCGGCAAGCGCACCTACACCTACGAGTATGACAAGCAGGGCAACTGGGTTAAGAAGACCGTGGTCTGGCTGGATTATCCCAAGCCGGGCCAGAAGCCCAACGAGGCCAAGTCGGTGGTTACCCGCAAGATAAAATACTATTAGGCAGAGCGGCTAAAAACGCGATCTGCGGCGTTGCGCTTCGGTCTTGCGCTCGGTCACGTGCGAACGCCGGGGTCCCCAAGAAATCGCAGATTTCTTGGGGTGGGATTTACGCTCCCATCGCGCGCGCCTCGCGCGCCTTGCATCTCATCGTTTTTAGCCACTCTGCTAACTAAAGTTTCGACTCTGTGTTTAGGGGCTGTTTCCGAAAAAATCTTTGCATTCGCTTGCGTCTTCATCCGGGCCTCCTGCGTTGCGCTCGCCTCGGAATATGTACAA
>JAKAGN010000311.1 GCA_021815525.1 Deltaproteobacteria bacterium | reverse complement strand
GTGCACACGTGGTTGGGGGCGAAGCTCTGGCACAGGGTGCAGGAGTAGTATATCTCCACGGCCTCGTCCGTCATGGTCTCCACGCGCTCGTCGCGGAGCTTGTACTCGGCGCGGGCGCGGGCGGTCAACTTATCCACGTCGTCCTTGTTGGTGAAGAGCGTCACCTGGACCTTGTCGGCGATCTTGGTGAAGTCCTGGTGGAACTTGGCGTGCAGGACCACGCCGATGTGCTTCAAGGAGAAGCCCTTCTCCACGGCCTGCTTGGAGACGCGCACCCAGGCGATGTCGCGCTGGCCTATGTGCATGATGCCCTGGATGTAGTTGGTCAAGTGGTGGATCTGGCGCTCCAGGATGGGCTCGAAGTCGGCCTGGAACTCGCGGCCGGCCACCTGGACGAAGATGCCAAGGGGGTTGGAGGAGCCGGGCTTGACATCGACGACGTCGGGCCCGACGATGACGACCTTGCCGTCCTCGATCTCGGAAAGCTCGGCCATCTTGACAAGCTCGGTGCACTGGGCCTTGCCGCCGCCGAACTGGCACAGGAGGTCGTCCTTCCGGACGCGCTCGCCCTCGAAGGCCGGGCCGTAGGAGAGCGGGATGTCGATCTGGGAAACCGTGACCTTCAAGCCCCGCACCTCGATGGATTTCTGCACCATCTCCTTGTGGGGGATGTTGGCCACGACGTGCTCGTAGGTGCAGATACCGGTGGGCAGTATCTCCGGGATGTCGGTGTCGGCGATGGTGGGGAAGCCCCAGTTGACGCAGCCCGCGGCCGCGGCCGCCCACTCGGCGTTGACGTCGCCAAGGGCGTTCACGAAGGCGAAGATGCGGTTCTTGTTATAAAGGAGCATTTTCTTGTGATCGCCGGGGGCCACGCCGCCGAAGGCCATGGCCGCGCGGTTGGCGAAGCCAAGGGCGAAGATGGCGGAGGAGATGTCCGGGCCGAAGGGCACGATGCGGGTGTTCCAGCCGATCTGGACGCCGGCCTGGAGGAGCTGCTCCGCGACCGTCGTTCCGTTCTGGTTGGCGGCCAGGAATATGTAGAGGTTCTTCTTCTGGTAGTCCTCCACGATGAGCTTGGCGGTTTCCGGGTCCGGAGCCGCGCCCACGATGGCCGCGAAACCGGGCGCCGAGCCGTCCACGAACTCCACGCCGCGCTTCCGGAAAACCGTGTCGTCGGCGGGGCCCAGCCAGATTTTCCCGCCTTCCTCGTCGATGGTCTCGCTTCCCAGGTTGTAGAAGCCCGGGTCCTCCAGGATGCGGATGGCTTCGGCGATCTCGAAGGAGAAAAGCGCCGCCATGCCGGCGTCAAGGAGCGGTCCCAGGTAGGGGAGGTGGTTGACGCGCTTGACGTGGGGCGGAAGGAGCTTCCTTGCAATATCGAGGGGCCGCTTCATGTCCTCCAGGGTCTGAACCTTGAGGCCCAGGAGGGAGTAGATGACCGGCAGAAAGTAAGCCGTGTTGGGGAACTCCACCTTGGTGGAGGCGTCCCGGGTCTGGAGGGCCTTCTTCAAAGCGCCCTCGGCCTTGGAAACGATGTTGTACGCGCCCTGGATGGCGGCAAACGCAACCAGCTTCGACATATTTCGTCCTCCTTCGTTGAGGATGTTTCATCGTTTGTGAATGATGGGCCCGCCTCGCGCGAAGCGGGCCCCGTCCGCCGCCTAGGCCGCGTCCAGCTTCTGCCGGGCCGCCATGTCCATGAGAACGCGCTCGCGGGCCTTGTCGATCCCCAAGGCTTTGCGTTTCTTGTCGATGTGGGCGATCATCTTCCACGCGTGCTTGATGGGATCCGGCTCGAAATCCCACATGCCGCCGTAGATCTTCTCGTGCTCCTTGAAGAGGTAGTCCTGGAACACGGGGGCGCCCGAAACCGGGAACACGCCGCCGAACACCGTGTAGACGCCCGAGGCCACCACGTACTGGCCGATGGAGATGGCCTTCTCGCTCATCCACTCCGGGGCGGAGCCCGCGGCCGGAACCTCGGAGAGGTCCTTCCCGAGCCCGCCGGCGCGGACCACCTCGGTGGCGGCCAAGAGGATCCGGCTGTTGTCCACGCAGCTTCCCATGTGGAGGACCGGCGGGATGCCCACGGTTTCGCAGACCTCCGCCAGGCCGGGGCCGCAGTAGACCTGGGCCGTCTCGGGGGTGAGCAAGCCCGCCATGCCGCAGGCGATGCCGTTGCAGCCCGTGGTGAGCACGATGACGTCGTTCTTGATGAGTTCCTTCACCACCGTCAAGTGCGCCTCGTTGTGGCGGGTGCGCACGTTGTTGCAGCCCACCACCGCGCCGATGCCCCGGATGCGGCCGTTTATTATGTTGTCATTCAACGTGTAGTAGTTGCCGCGGAAGCTTCCGCCCAGGTGATACTCGATGGACTCCACGCCGAAGCCGGCGATCAGGGGGTTCTTGTGCTTGGGGATGCAGACGTCCGGCCCGCGCTTGGTGAAGTTGTCGCAGGCGATCATGATGATCTTCTTGGCGTCCTCGAGGGCGTGATGCTCGTCGAACTCGATGTGCAGAACGTTGTCCTGCTCCATCTTGGCGATGGGATGCGTGGTGATGACCTTGGTGTGGAAGCACTTGGCGACGTTCGCCAGGTTCTGGAACACGCACTGGATGTCCACCACCATCGCGTCGCACGCGCCGGTCACGATGGCCAGCTCCTGCTGCAGGAAGGTGCCGGCCAGCGGCACGCCGTGGCGCTGGAGGATTTCGTTGGCCGTGCAGCAGATGCCGCCCAGCTGAATGCCCTTGGCGCCCTTGGACCTGGCGTAATCCAGCATCTCCTGGCTCTGGGACATCTGGACGATGATTTCGGAGAGGACCGGCTCGTGGCCGTGGATGATGATGTTGACGTGATCCGCCTTCATGATGCCGAGGTTTGCCTCGCTCTGGAGCGGATACGGGGTGCCGAAAAGGATGTCCTGGAGGTCGGTGGCCATCATGGAGCCGCCCCAGCCGTCGGCCAGCGAGCAGCGGGTGCCCTGCTTCATGAGGTTTTTGTAGTCCTGGTCCACGCCGATGTGGGTGCGGTGCATGATCTCCACGACCTCGCGGTCGATGTTCCTGGGAAGAACGCCCAGCTTCTTCCAAAGATCGTAGCGGGGCTGGGGGGCGCGCTTTAAGTACTTCAACTCGCCGGAATCCTTGCCCCATTCCGCCAGCGCCGTCTCGGCCACCTCGAGGGCGATCTCGTCGATGTCGCGGTCCTTCACCTCGCCGTCCACCTCCACCGTGGTGGCCACGTCGAAATGGGGAGCGACGGCCAGAAGCTTCTTGGTGTCCTTGATGAAGTAGGCGTCGCTCTCCTTGCGGGCGGCGGCCAGAAAGACCTCGGCCACGCTTCTGCCGTGGTCGGAGTGGGCGGCCGCGCCGGAGGCGATCATGCGGCAGAAGTTACGGGCCGCGATGGTGTTGGGGGTGGCGCCGCAGATGCCCTTCCGGGGGTCGTCGCCCTCGAACTTGGTCAGGGGGAGCCGGCAGGGGCCCATCGCGCAGTTCTTGCAGCAGGTGCCCTGGCTGCCGATGTTGCAGGGCTTCAAGTTCTCGGCCCTGTCGAAGCAGGTCTCCACGCCCAGCTTCTGGGCGCGGGCGATCATCTCCTGGGTGGCGACGTCGATACTCGCCGCGACCGGATCGGCCACCTTGGCCTTTTTTTCCACCTTCACATCTTCCGCCATACGAGGTTCCTCCTCATGTTAAATGAGTGACGATCGTTTCGTCGTTAAAGCTTATGGTAAACGGGCGGGGTTTTCGTCCGCCCGTCGGGTTCCGAGTCACATGGGTATGCGGCGATGCACCCGGTCGAGGTTTTCGATCATCTTGTCGAGGGCCGTCTTCTGCACCGCGGCCACGGTGGCCGCGCCAGAGGCCGCCTTCTTGACGGCGCGCTCGGCGGCGCGCTTGTCGGCCTCGGCCGCGCGCTGGGCGCGGATGGCGTCCTCCTCGGCCTTGCGTTTGGCGACCTCGGCGGCCTTTGCGTCGGCATCGGCCTTTGCCTTGGCGTCCGCTTCCGCCTTGGCCGCCGCGGCAGCCTTCGCGTCGGCATCGGCCTTTGCCTTGGCCGCAGCCGCGTCCGCCGCGGCCTTTGCTTCGGCTTCCGCCTTGGCCTTCGCGGCGGCGACGGCCGCAGCGTCAACGGCCGGTGCGGCCGGAGCAGCGGCAGCCGGAGCAGCCGGAGCGGCCGGAGCGGGCTTGGGGGCGGCCGGAGCCGCTGCAGCGGGAGCGG
>JAKAGN010000310.1 GCA_021815525.1 Deltaproteobacteria bacterium | reverse complement strand
GGTGTCGCCAACGAGTATGACCTCGATGGTCCAGTTGTGGCCGTGGAGGTTTTCGCATTTGTGGCCCACCATGGTGAGGCGGTGGGCGGCGGCGAAGCGGGTGCGGACCTTTAGTTCGTACGTGTGTTTCATCGGGGGTGGCTACGCGCTCTTTCCGAAGAGTTTCTTGATGCGGCTCGTGAACTTGTTTTTTTCAAGCTCCGCGAACTCGGTGAGGAGCCTTTCCTGCTCCTTGGTGAGGTTCACGGGTGTTTTCACCATTACCTGCATGATCTGGTCGCCGCGGCCGCCGCCCCGGAGGGAGGGTATGCCCTCGCCGGGAAAGGTCAGGATGTCGCCGGGCTGGGTGCCCTTGGGGATGGTGAGGTTTTTTTCGCCCGAGATGGTTGGCACGGGCACGGAGTCGCCCAGGGCGGCCTGCACGAAGGAGATGGTGACGCGGCAGATGACGTTCTTGCCGTCGCGCTGGAAGAAGTCGTGGGGTTTGACCTCTAGGAACACGTAGAGGTCGCCCGGCATTCCGCCCTGTGGGCCGCCCTCGCCCTCGCCGGAGAGACGCAGGCGCTGGCCGGTGTCCACGCCGGCCGGGACGCGCACCGTGACCTTTTTGCGGGTGTGGGAGGTGCCCTGGCCGCGGCACTTGGCGCATGGGTTGGGGATGGTGCGTCCCTCGCCCCGGCAGTAGGGGCAGCCGGTGCGCACGGTGAAGAAGCCGCGGTTCTGGGAGATTTGGCCGGAGCCGCCGCAGTGGCGGCAGACCGCGGGCTCGGTGCCCTCGGCGCAGCCCGTGCCCCGGCAGGTTTCGCAGACCTCGCGGCGGCGGATTTCGATCTCCTTGTCGCAGCCGAAGGCGGCCTCCATGAAGGAGAGCGACAGGTCGTAGCGGAGGTCCGAGCCCCGCTGGGAGCGCGTCCCGCGCCGGCGACCGCCGAAGCCGAAGAACTCCTCGAAGATGTCGCCGAAGTTGGAGAAGATGTCGTCGAAGCCCTGAAAGCCCGAAAAGCCGCGCCCGGAGAGGCCTTCGTGACCGTAGCGGTTGTAGATGTCGCGCTTTTCGGGGTCCCGCAGCACCTCGTAGGCCTCGGAGGCCTCCTTGAAGCATTCCTCGGCGGCCTTGTCGCCGGGGTTGCGGTCCGGGTGGTACTTTAGGGCCTGCTTCCTGTAGGCCGCCTTGATCTCACCCTCGGTGGCCTCGCGGCTTACTTCCAACACCTCGTAATAACAGCGTTTGTTATTCATGGCGCCTATCGGTCGCTGTGGGGCTTTAAATTTGATCCCCGGCGGAATTTGGAGTAAAGGATACACTCAATCGTAAAAAATTAAGACGGATTCAAGCCTTGTCAACGCCGTTTCGAGAAAAGGGACGAAATCGCGGCGGGGCGCGGCGGGATTCAAATTCAGTGAAAGCGGGAGCGGACCGATGGATGAGAGATTGCGGGCGGCCATTTTCCGGGCCGTGGAGGAGGAGCCCTTCGCGGGGCTCATGGGGATCAAGCTCACGGAGCTTTCGGACGGCGCATCCACCGTCACCATGAGGCACGAGCCTAAGCGCATGGACAACCTGTTCGCCAGGGCGCACGGGGGGGCGGTCTTCGCCTTGATGGACGAGGCCTTCGAGACGGCGTGCCAGACCCACGGCACGGTGGCGGTGGCCCTTAACGTATCGGTCACCTACGTGGCAAGCCCGGAGCCGGGCGCGTATCTTACCTGCACGGCGAGGGAAACGAGCCTCACCAAGCGGACCGCCAGCTACGAGATCCGCGTGAGCGACGAGGAGGGAAGGGTGCTGGCCCTGTGCCAGGCCTTGGCCTTCCGCACCGGAAAGCCCTTGCCGTTTCTTGCGGCGGCTGGCGGAAAGGAGGGCGAATGAGCGCCGGAAACGCCATCGCGCGCCCCGAAACCGCGACCCACGAGGTATCGGACGGCGTGGTGCTCACCATGTTCGACTTCGGGCCGGCGCACGGGGCGGAAGGCCGGCCCCTTTTGGTCTTCGTGGCCGGGTGGATATCGCTTCTTTCCGGCTGGGAGAAGGTTCTTTCCGAGCTTGTGCCGCGATTCCGGGTGCTGTACCTGGAAACCCGCGAGAAAAAGAGCGCGATCCTCCCCGGCCCCGCCCGGAAAATTTCGTTCTCGCCCGGCAGAATGGCCCAGGACATCCACGAGATTCTCGCGCAACGGGCGCCGGAGGGCCTGCCGTTCTATCTGGCCGGAAGCTCGCTGGGCGCGGCCCTCATCCTGGAGCACCTGGCGCAAAGCCCTCTTAAGCCGCGCGAGTCCTTCCTCATAAGCCCCATCTCGCGGATGCATTATCCGCCGCTGGCGCTGGCCATCCTGCGCCTGATCCCACCCTCCTGGTTCGGGATCGTGAAGCCCTGGATCAAGTGGTACCTCGCTACCTTCCGCTGCGACCGGAAAAACGAGCCCGAGCAGGTTAGGAAGTACGAGGGCACCATCGACGCCGCCGAGCCCGCGCGCCTGAAGCAAAACGCCATTGCGCTCGAAAACTACTCGGTGTGGCCGGTGCTTTCGCGGGTCACCACGCCGGTGCATCTGATAGGCGGCCGGACCGACACCCTGCACGGGGTGGAGGAACTGGAGAAAATGGCGGCCCTTCTCCCCGACGCGCGGCTCACGGTGCTCGAAAGCAACCGCGAGACCCACTCGGAGGTCTGCGGCAGGCTTATGGCCGAGGCCATCATGGAGAGGGAAGGCAGGAAGGGATGAAGAGGATTGCGGGGGAGGGTGGAAGGGGGACCCTTTTTGGAAAAAGGGTCTCCCCTTCCCCCCTCCCCCGCGCCCCCTCCCTCCATCCCCCCCTAAAAACTTCAAATATCAAGTAGATGAAACATGTCAGGATCGTGGATGCCTTGAAGGACAAGCTTATTGAAAAAGGAGGCCTGGCATGAAAATCGTGAAGACCGATGACGAGGTCATGAAGCTTTCGGGCGGCGGCGGCGGGCTCGCCTTCGTGGGGTTCCTGCTTCTGGCCGGGGCCGCGGCCATCGTCTTCTTCGTGCGGCGGGCCGGCGGGGAGCTTTTCGGCATCCACCTCATTCCGGCCGGGGTCTTGGCCTTCCTGGGGCTTCTCCTGGCCTTTGGCCGCAGCGGAATGATACTGGACAGGACCTGCGGCACCGCAGAGAAATGGTGGGGCCTGGCCTTCGGGGTGAAGCTGTGGACCCGGGAGACCTCCCTTTCGGGCCTTGACCGGGTCGCGCTGGAAAGCCGGGTGCAGGGCTCCGGCAAGAACCGGCACAGGGTCTACCCGGTGGCGCTGGCGGGCGGGGCCGAGCCCCTGGAAGTGGACGCGCACCTGGAGTACCCGGAATCCCGGAGGCTTGCCGAGAGGCTCTCCCGCTTTTTCGGCGTTCCCCTCCACGACGACGCGGAAGGGACGCTTACGGTGCGCGAGCCGGATTTTCTGGACGAGAGCCTGGCGGAGCAGGCGGCCCGGCTGGGAAAGCCGGAGGCCCTCCCCGAGCCGCCCCAAGAAATGCTCTCCGCAATCGAGGACGACGGCGAGACGCTTTCCATAACGGCGCCCGCGGCGGGCTTCACCGCCTTCCACAAGGCGGTCCTCGCCCTTGTCCTTGGGATCGGCGCTCTCACCACCGTCTCCGGGCGCCTGGGGGCGCTGGTCATCTTCATTCCCATCGCCCTCTTCGTTTCCCAGCACGCCCTTGAGCGCACCATTTTCAAGGCCGACGCCCGGCGCTTTTCCGTACGCAAGGTGGGGCTCGTGAGCCGCATGAAGCAGAGCTTTCCGGCGGAGGATGTGGAGGAGCTTTTCGTCTCCCTTCCGCGATGGGAGCACCCATCCTCCCAGAAGGAGGTCCCCGAGCGGCTTCGTGGTTTCGCGGACTCAGTGGCCGCCTTCGCTGGCCGGGCCGTGATGGTGGCCCGTTCGGACAAAATGAGCCTTACCGTGCCAGTTACCGTGGACCCCGCCGAGGCCGAGTACCTGGCGGCCCTTTTGCGGGCGCGCCTTGCCGGAACGGGCTAGCTGGATTATTGGGGGCGGATACTCACGCGGAGGCGCCAGTTCCCAGCCTTTTGCCCATCCAGGCCATGAGGCCGCCCGCGGCCACAAGCTCCCGCATGAAGGGCGGGATGGCGGTGGCGGTGAAGGTTTTTCCCGTTCCGAGGTCCTTGATTTTACCGCTTGCGAGGTCTACCGAAAGGGTGGCTCCCGCCGCGATCTCGTCGGTATCCGGGCATTCCAGGATGGTGAGC
>JAKAGN010000309.1 GCA_021815525.1 Deltaproteobacteria bacterium | reverse complement strand
GTTCGAGCTTTGGATGAAGATGGCCCACGACCGGGGCATCACGGAAAAGGTCTACATCATGGCGGGCATCACCCCCATGAAGAGCGCCGGCATGGCGCGCTACATGAAGAACAAGGTGCCCGGCATGGACGTTCCGGACGAGGTGGTGAAGCGCATGGCCGACCAGCCCAAGGACAAGCAGGCCGAGGAGGGCCTCAAGATCTGCGTGGAGACCATCCAGCGCCTCAAGGAATGCCCGGGCCTCGCGGGCTTCCACATCATGGCCATCGAGTGGGAGACCGTGGTGCCGGGAATCGTGAAGGACGCGGGGCTGTATCCGAGGCCCGCGGTGTAAAAGCAGAAGATATGCCTCCGGCGGCCGGGGAGGCTACGCCCCCCCGGACCCCCGATGATTTTGGCGCGGCGCGCTGCAAAGCAGCGCGCCGCGCTCGTGTTTGAGGGCGTCGCAATCGGCCGGTCAAGCCGGGCCGAGCGGAAGAGGGGCGCAAGGCAAGGCCGCCACGGGCGAGGGCCCGATAGTTAAGCTATAATAGTCATAAATTCCAAAATGTTAAAGCCGGAGCGTTCAAAAAATGAACGCTCCGGCGACGGGTGACGGTCAGCGGGGCCGAAGCGTTCATTTTTTGAACGCTTGGTTGATAACATATTGAAAATGAACATATTTACCGCAAAATTACCTTGCACAGCCTTGATTTTAGCCCCTCTGCGGCCTTGCGGGTGCCGAGAGGTTGAATGCGAAGCTCTCCAATATCTGCGAAGCGTTGCGCGGCAACGCGGAGCCATTACGGGGGTCCGGGGGCGGTCTGCGCCCCCGGAAGCCTGTGGCATGCCTTCGCCTTTTGCCCAGGAAGCCCGCGGCGTTCTTGGGGGACCCGGATTACAGAAGCGGCAGCATGGTGTCGGCGAGCTGGGTGGAGGTCTTCCTGAGGTTTATGGACAGAAGTCGCGCGATGCCCTTTAAAATGGCGATTCCCACGGGGGGGTGCTCATTCAAGAGGTGCTGGAACTCGGCGCTGGAAAGGGTGAGGAGCGTGGCCGGGGAGGCGGCCACCACCGTGGCGGAGCGCGGGAAGTTGTCGATGACCGCCATCTCGCCCAGGGAGTCGCCCCGGGCCACCTTAGCGATCACGGCCCGCTCGCCGGAGGCCGCGTCCTTGATGACGGAGAGCTCCCCGTCCACCACGAAGCACATGTAGTTGCCCTTCTCGCCCTCCTCGAAAACCAGCTCGCCCTCCCCCGCCTCCAGGAAGTGCATGTGGGTGGCCACCACCGCGAGGTCCTCGGCGCTGAGGTTTTCGAAAAGCGCGATGCCGGCTATGGAGTCCAGGATCACGGAGATGTTCTTTCCCTTGGCGGTGTCGGGGCTCATCATGGCGTCTCCTTGGGGCGCCGAAGAAAAGGGCGCGCCCGGGCGGGGCGCTCTTCGGAAGGCCCGGAAATGGGGGGCACCCGCGAAACTGCGGCGGAAGGCGGGGCTTCGCCCGCAGCCTGCGTTTTCAAAACCGGAATCGAACAAATTTTAACCGCTTTTATAGCCTTGTTCAAAGGGAAAGTAAAGCGGGGGAGGGAAGAGCCTCCCGCTAGACGAAAGGTTTTCCCGCCCCCGCAATTTTGGTGCTGCTCCGTGCGCCGCAGCCCCGGTCACTCGCCCATCTTCATGATCTTGAAGGCCATGCCGGCGGTGACCATCCCCAGGCCGTGGTACACGGCGTCGAAGATGTCCCGGTCGTTCCAGCCCATTCCGCGGAGCGAGTCCACTTCCTTCCTGTCGACGAGGGCCGGGTCCTGGATGGCCTTCACCACGAAGGCCAGCATCGCCCGGTCCTTTTCGGGAAGGGCGGCCTTTGCGGGGTCGGCCTTGGCGGCCTCGATCTGCTCGGGCTTAAGCCCCACGAAGACTTCCAGGAGCTGACGGTTGAAGTTGATGCAGAAGGGGTAATCCTCCGCGCTTGCCACAAGATACCGGATGTGGGCCAAAAGCGGCAATGTGAGGGTGGGGTGCTTGAAGTAGTTCATCATGATCTGGGCCTGGATGGCGATGAGCTCCGGGCTTGCGCTCATCATCTGGAGGGGAAGGGGCACCGGCACGCCCATCTTCTCGAAGATGGAGTAGGCTTCCTTCACCTTGCCCTCGGCCTTTTCCGGGGCAACCACGTTCAATAGAGGCATGGAACACTCCTTTCTGTGTTTACATTGGAAAAGGCGCCGGAGGCCGCGTCCTCACGATTCCCCGAGTTCATCTCCTAGCTCCAGGCCCAGGAGAGTCTGGAAGCGGCCCTTCATGCGGCGTTCGTACCTCACGGTCATGGTGTAGCGGGTTAGGCCGTAAATGGCCGAAAATCCGCCCAGGGCCGTCAGGCTTCCGTCCAGGATGGTCCAGGGGCCGAAGCCGAAGTAGCGCATCAGGCCGATCCCGAGGGTGACGAAGGCGAGGCCGGTGCGGATGAAGGCAAGCTCGGTGCGGCCCTTGGCCAGAAGCGAGCGGTAGCACGAGAGGGTGGTGCGGGCGGAGGCCAGGTCGTTGCGTTCCTGGGCGAGCTTTGTGCGCTCCACCGACATGCCGGTGCGCTCGTGGGCGAGATCGGTGCGCTCGTGGGAGAGCCGGGTACGGTTTTCCGCCATGAGGGTGCGGTTTTCGGCGAGCCCGGTGCGCTTTTCGGCAAGCTTTGAACGATCTTCGGCAAGATTCGTGCGTTTCTCGGCCAGGTCCGTCCTGCTTTCCGCGAGCCCCGTTCGTTTTTCGGCCAGCTCGGTGCGGTGCGTCGCCATGCCGGTGCGCTCGCGGGCCAACCCGGTGCGCATATCCGCCAGATCGGAGCGTTTTTGGGCGAGGCTTGTCCGCGCCTCAGCAAACCCCGTGCGTTTTTCCGCCAGCTCGGTGCGTTTTTCTCCCAACCTGGTGCGGTATTCGGCCAGCTCGGTGCTTTTCACGCTGAGCTTCATTTGCTCGCGTGTGATATTTGTGCGTTCCTCCGCCAGGTCGGTCCGCTTGTCGGAGGAAGCGGTGCGGCGGTCCGCCAGGTGTATGAGGTTGGTGGTCAGCCGGTTTTGTTCGAGCCCCAGATCGATCAGGGTGTGGCTGATTTTGGTTATGCTGTCGTCCTTCCGGGCATCCAGCGCTGATTTGTGATGCAGCTTGTCCATGTGAATTCTCCCTTGGTTTTGATCGCCGGGCGCGGGCGCGGGGTGGCCTCCCCTTGCCGTGTTTTCACCGCCGCCAAGCGGCGGGAAAGCCCAGCGTGACCACAGAAAAATTCATTATACCACCAACAAGGGAAAATTCTTCAAGCCGTTTCAGCAGAAAGTATCCCGGACGGCTCCGGCCGCCGCGGTCAGGCAGCGGCCCGGGTCCCGCCGTTTTCGGCGATCGAAGCGGCGTCCTTCCTGAAGATCATGCATGTGGCCGTGGCGTGGGCGTAGATGCGGCCCTCGCCGTCCGTGAGGACCCCTTCCGATACCCCTATGCGCCGGCTAACGCTAATGACGCGGCCCTTGGCGGAAAGCTCCCGGTTCACCGGAACCGGCCGGAGCATCTTTACGTTCAAGTCCACCGTGCCGTAGCTTTCCCCCGGCCCCAGGGTGGTGTGGACGGCGCAGCCCGTTACGGAATCGAGAGCCGTGGCGGCGAATCCGCCGTGGACGCCGCCCATGGGGTTAAGATGGCCTTTGTTGGCCGTGACCTTAAACTCCACGTCGCCCTTCTCCACCCGTGCGATCCTCATGGGGATGGTCTCGGCCATTGTGGCGGGCGGCAGCTCGCCCCGGGACATGGCCCGGATCAGCTCCAGGCCGTTCAGTTTCGCGGGTTCCATGATGTGCTCCTTTTCCTTCGGGACATGTTGAGCCGCTTTATAAAATCCATCCAAGCCCGGCCTGAGGGGCCGAGAACGATGAGATGCAAGGAAGATGAGCAGGGCGGGGAGGCGCGTACTTTTCGTACGTAACGACCCGCCCTGCGATATCTGACGCCGCAGTTCGCGTTCTCGGCCCCTCAGGCCCGGTCACGGGCGATGAGGGCCGCACCGAAGGCCCCGACGGTGTCGGGCTGGGGCGGGACCGAGACGCTGCGGCCCAGGAAATCCGAAAGGGCCCTCACCACGCCGCTGTTGTGGGCCACGCCGCCGCTCATGGCGATGGCCACCGACCCGGGCTCGGCGCATACCCTTTTCGCAAGCGAGGCGGTGCGGGAGGCGATGGAGCGGTTCAGGCCCCGCACGATCTCGTTTTCCGGCATTCCCTGGGCAGATCGG
>JAKAGN010000308.1 GCA_021815525.1 Deltaproteobacteria bacterium | reverse complement strand
GGCCGAGGAGAAGGGACATACCCTTTCCGGCCGCTCCGGCTGTCGTGTTTTCGGGCTTTTTGCAGCCGCTTTCGAGGTGCTCCAACGGACTAGTCCTCGTTGACAAATCCCGGGCTTTTGGCTATGGGTTCGGATGGTTTCATCGGTCGGCCTGATTATCTCACCAAGCGGGGAGGAAACGAGAGGGACATGGAGAAAAAAGCGTCAATCACAATCGACGGAAGGCCTTACCCGTTCGACGAGGGCGAGACCATCCTTTCGGTTGCCAAAAGAAACGGGATAGACATCCCCACCTTGTGTCACCTGGCGAAAACCACGCCCACCGGAGCGTGCCGCATCTGCATGGTGGAGGTGGAGAAGGCGCGCACCCTGATGGCGGCCTGCGCCCTTCCCGCCACGGACGGCATGGTGGTCCTGACCGAGTCCCCGAAGGTGGTGAAGAGCCGCAGGATGACCCTGGAGCTTCTCCTTTCCTCCGGCCAGCACGACTGCGTCACCTGCACCGGAGCGGGCGAATGCAGGCTCCAGGAGCTTTGCATGCGCTACGGGGTCACCGGCAAGAAGTTCGCGCCCACCCCGCCCCGCTACACCCCCGAGTCCGAAAACCCCTTCATAATGCGGAACTTCGCCAAGTGCATCCTGTGCGGCCGCTGCGTGCAGGCATGCAACGACGTGCAGGTGAACAACGCAATATCCTTCGGCTACCGCGGGAAAAAGAGCAAGATAGTGGCCGCCGAGGACCTGCCCCTGAAGGATTCCCAGTGCGTGTTCTGCGGCGAGTGCGTGCAGGCCTGCCCGACGAACGCCCTCATGTACAAGAACGCAAACCTGAAGATCCGCCCCTGGGAGGGCGAGAAGGTCCGCACCACCTGCTCCTACTGCGGCGTGGGCTGCCAGATGTGGCTGCACGTCTTGGACAACAGGATCGTGAAGGTGACCGGCGTTACGGGCGTGGGCCCCAACCACGGGAGCCTCTGCGTGAAGGGCCGCTTCGGCTACGACTTCGTGGGCCACCCGGACCGCCTCACTACGCCCCTCATCCGCGAGGGCGAGGGCTTCCGGGAGGCTTCCTGGGACGAGGCTTTGGATCTCGTCGCCAAACGGCTCGGAAACATAAGGGACACCGCGGGCCCGGATTCCATAGGGGTCCTGACCTCGGCGCGGGTCACCAACGAGGCCAACTACGTGGTCCAGAAGTTCGCGCGGGCGGTTTTGAAGACGAACAACGTCGATCATTGTGCGCGACTCTGACACAGCTCCACGGTGGCCGGTCTGGCCGCCGCCTTCGGTTCCGGCGCAATGACGAACCCCATCTCCGACATCGAGCGCGCGGAGGTGCTCCTGGTCACGGGCTCCAACACCACCGAGAACCACCCGGTGCTCTCCTCCTACGTGAAGCGCGCGGTGACCCAGAAGGGCGCCAAGCTCATCGTGGTGGACCCCCGGGAGATTCCGCTCACCCGCTTCGCCGCCAAGTGGCTCAGACCCAAGCCCGGCACCGACATAGCCTGGATCAACGGTTTTCTGCACGTCATTTTGAAGGAAGGGCTTCTCGATGAGGCCTACGTCAAGGCCCGCACCGTGGGCCTCGACGACGTCAAAAAGGTGGTGGAAAAATACACCCCGGAGTACGTGGAAAAGATTTCCGGCATCCCGGCCGCGGACCTCGTGGAGGCCGCCCGGCTCTATGCCGGCGTCAAGGCCGCCAGCATCCTCTATACGATGGGCATCACCCAGCACATCTGCGGCACCGACAACGTGAAATCCCTGGCGAACCTCGCCATGATCTGCGGGAACGTCGGCATCCAAGGCGGCGGCGTGAACCCCCTGCGGGGCCAGAACAACGTCCAGGGCGCGTGTGACATGGGCGGGCTTCCAAACGTCTACTCCGGCTACCAGGCCGTGAACAACGCAGCCGTCAAGGAGAAGATGGAGAAGGCCTGGGGCGTTACGGGCCTATCCGAAAAGCCGGGGCTTACCGCCACCCAGATGATCCCGGCGGCCCACGAGGGTAAGCTCAAAGCCCTCTACATAGTGGGTGAAAATCCCCTTGTGTCCGATCCGGACGTGACCCACGCCGAGGCGAGCCTTAGGCACCTCGATTTCCTGGTGGTGGAGGACATCTTCCTGACCGAGACCGCCAAGCTCGCCCACGTGGTGCTTCCCGCCGCCTGCTTCGCCGAGACCAGCGGCACCTTCTCCAACACCGAGCGCAAGGTGCAGAGGGTGAGGAAGGCCGTGGACCCGCCCGGCCTGGCGAAAAGCGACTGGGAGATCGTGGCGGATATTTCCTCCCGCATGGGCTACCCCATGAGCTACCCGGACGCGGACGCCATCATGGCGGAGATCGCGCGGGTTACGCCCTCCTACTGCGGCATAAGCTTCAAGCGCCTGGAAAAGGACGGCATCCACTGGCCCTGCACGGGAACGGACCACCCCGGAACGCCGTGCCTCCACGTGGACAAGTTCGCCTGCGGCCTGGGCGTCTTCTCGGCCGTGGAGTGGACACCCCCGGCCGAGCCCGTCGACGCCGAGTATCCGCTTACGCTCACCACCGGACGGGTGCTTTACCAGTACCACACCGGCACCATGACCATGAAGTCGCCGGGCCTGAACGACCGGGCCCCGGAGTGCTTCGTGGAGATGGCCGCGGATGACGCCAGGGCGCTGGGGGTCTCGGACGGCCAGATGGTGAGGGTCAGCTCCCGGCGCGGCGGGATAGAGGTAAGGGCGAAGGTTTCGGCCATGACCCCGAAGGGAACGGTCTTCATTCCCTTCCACTGGGCTTCTGCCGCCGCCAACCGGCTGACAAGCGCAACGGCGCTGGATCCCGTGTGCCGGATTCCCGAGTACAAGGTCTGCGCGGTTAGAATCGGCGCGGCCGTTTAAGGCTCATCAATAGGGGGGCCATGCCCCCGGGGAGACTTTAGATGTCAAGTAACGGAAACGGGGACCGGCCGGATTTGGCCGACGTCACCTTCGACATGTGGATCAAGATCGACGGCATTATCTCGGAATACAAGGGAAAGCCCGGCGCCACCATCCCGGTGCTCAGGAAGTGCCAGGACACGGTCGGGTACCTACCGAGGCCCCTCATCGACTACGTGGCCCGCAGGATGGGGATGCCCCGGAGCGAGGTCTACGGCGTGGCCACCTTCTACGCCCTTTTCACCCTGCAGCCCAAGGGCCGCCACTGCATCAAGGCCTGCGAGGGCACGGCCTGCTACGTGAGGGGCATCAAGGAGGTGGTGGGCCGCATAAAGGACAAGTACAAGGTGGGCTTCGGCGAGACCACGGAGGATAGGCGCTTTTCCCTGGAATCGGTCCGCTGCCTGGGCGCCTGCGGCCTCGCCCCGGTTGTGGTGGTGGACTCCGACACCCACGGCGGCATGACGCCCGACAAGGTCACCCAGGTCCTCGAACATTACAAGTGACGGGAAGGAGACAGTCCCATGCCCAGGATCAAGGTCGAGGACCTTGCCAAGATCAAGGAGCGCACCTTAAAGAGCATGTGCCTCTCGGAGTGCCGGGAGACCGTGAAGATTACCATGCACATGGGCACCTGCGGGCTCGCAGCGGGCGCCGGGCCCGTCATGGCGGCCCTGAAGGAGGAGATGGCCGCGGCCAAGCGGGACGACATCAAAGTGGTGGTGTCGGCCTGCGCCGGCATGTGCTCCTCGGAGCCCAACGTGACGGTGGAGCTTACGGGCCGGGAGCCCGTCATGTATCAGCACATGGACGCCGACAGGATGAGGCAGGTCTTCCGCCGCCACGTCCAAAAAGGCGAGGTGCAGACGCAATTCGCCCTGGTCCGCCAGGTTCCTTTTCAATAACGGGGGTAGGTTTCGATGGATGAACATAAAATCGGCCTTGCGGTCTGCGGATGCTCCTCGTGTCTGGCGAAGGGCGCGCAATCGGTGCGCGAGGCCCTGGAAAAGGAAGTTGTGGCCCAGGGGCTGGGTGGAAAAGTCACGATCTCCGAGGGCGACTGCGGCGGGCTTTGCGGCCTGGGCCCCGTGGTGACGGTGCCCGGCGAGGGCGTGGTCTACCAGAAGCTGGCTGAAAAGGACGCGGCCCGGATAGTGAAGGAGCACCTAGCCGGCGGCAAGCCCGTGGAGAAGCTTTGCTACAAGGGCCCCGGCGACGTGGCAAGCGTCCCCCTGGAGAAGGATCATCCCTTCTTCAAGGAGCAGATGTTCTGGGTCATGCGCAACAAAGGCCTGATAGACCCCGAAAAGATCGACGAGTACATCG
>JAKAGN010000307.1 GCA_021815525.1 Deltaproteobacteria bacterium | reverse complement strand
CCCCTCCCTCCCCCCGCGCCCCCCTCTCTCCCCTTCCTAAAAAAATCGAATCAATGCGGCCCGCGCTGCGCGCGTTCCGCACCCTTCACGGCCCCCCTCACCTTGCGCCAAGGAAGAACTCTCTAAGTATCTCCGTGGTTTCCGCGGGCTTTTCCATGGGGATGAGGTGCCCCGCGCCGGGGACCTCGCGGTACTCTGCGCGGGGGAAGAGGGAGACGGCCTTTTGAAGGTCGATGTAGGTGCGGTTGCCGCTGATGCCGCCTTCCAGCACCAGGACCGGGGCCTCCACCTTGGGAAGGAGGGGCCAGGGGTCGAGGTGCATCCCGCCCATGAAGAGCCCGGCCTCGCGCCTTGGGGGGCAGGCGAGGGTGATCCCGCCTCCGCGGTCCTTTTCCATGCCGTGGGCAAGGTAGAGGTCCATAACCTCGTCGTCCCAGCGGGAGAAAAGCTCCTTTCCCCGCAGGTAGCTCCGGGCCTCCTCCGCGTTATCCCAGTGATTGCGGCGCTTGATGGACTTCTTCGCCAGGGGGTGGAATTCTATGGAGGGGGGCGCGGTGTAGAGTATCTGCGGCAGGAAGATGGGCTCCACAAGCACCATTGCGGCCGGGTCCAGGCCGCACAGGGCCGCGGCGATCACAGCCACCGTGCCCCCCATGCTGTGGCCCGCCACAAAGGGCCGGGAGAGCCCAAGGCCGCGCGCCAGCGCCGTCACGTCCCGGGCCAGCGTGGGCCAGGGAAGGCCGCCGGCCTCGGGCTCGCAGTCCCTGTGGGCGCAGAAGTAGGGGGCCACCACCCGGAAGTCCCGTGAAAGCTCCCGGGCCAGCGGATGCCACAAATGGGGCGAGAAGCCCGTGGCGTGCAAAAGCAAGAGCGGCGGGCCATCGGCCCCCCACTCGATGTAGGCCAGCTCCGCCCCCTCCACCGGGGCCGCGCCCTGGCGGAAGGGGGTCTCGATTTTTTGCTCCATAACCTTCGCTGCCTTCTTTCCATCCGAACGAAGCCTCGGCTTCGTTATTTTCTGGATGATTCCATCCGTTAAGCCGGAGAGCCCGCCTTACCTATCCCGTCTTTGACCGAACGGATGCGAAGCCCTGGAATACCCGCGGAGCCTTGCGAAGCAAGGTTCCGCCGTATCGGTGGTCCGGGGGCGGGCCATTTTCATGTTTTGGGCCACCGGCCGCCGGAGGCGGCTTTTGCCTTTTTCAGCACTTACCTGGTGCGCCCGAAAGGGCGATCGATAGCACCTCGTCCATGCGGTCGGCGAAGTGGAAGGAAATTTTTTCCCGCACGTTTTGGGGCACGTCATCGAGGTCGTTCTCGTTCCAGCGGGGCAGGATCACCTCCCGGATCTTGGCGCGGTAGGCGGCCAGCACCTTTTCCTTGATGCCGCCCACCGGCAGCACCTGGCCGCGCAGCGTGATCTCGCCGGTCATGGCCAGCCCCCGTTTCACGGGCTTGCCGGTTGCGATGGAGGCGATGGCCGTAAGCATGGCCACCCCGGCCGAGGGGCCGTCCTTGGGAATGGCGCCGGCGGGCACGTGGATGTGGATCTCGTTTTTGTCGAAAAAATCCGGCGCTATGCCAAGCTCGGCCAGGTGGCTCCGCACGTAGGTGAGGGCGGCGCTGGCCGACTCCTTCATCACCTCCCCCAGCTGGCCCGTGAGGGTTAGGCCCTTGCCGCCCGACATCCTGGCCGCCTCCACGAATAGGATGTCGCCGCCGGCGGAGGTCCAGGCAAGCCCGGTCACCACGCCGGGCACGATCTGGCGGCAGGAGTCCTCGGGCGGGAGCTTGCGGGGGCCCAGAAAGCCTTTGACGTCGGCCTTCCCGATGGTGACGGACTCGACGGAGCCTTCGGCTATCTTGCGGGCCACGCCCCGGCACACGGCGGCGATCTCGCGCTCCAGGTTCCGGAGGCCCGCCTCCCTGGTGTAGCCGGTGATGATCTCGGTGACCGCTCCGGAGCGGATGTGTATCTGCTTCGAGGAGAGCCCGTTTTCCGTGCGCTGGCGGGGGATCAGGTACTTTTTGGCGATGGCTGTCTTCTCCTCCTGGGTGTAGCCGGAAAGCTGGATCACCTCCATGCGGTCCCTGAGGGCCGGGGGGATGGTGTCCAGGATGTTGGCGGTGGTGAGGAAGAGGACCCGCGAGAGGTCGAAGGGCACGTCCAGGTAGTGGTCGGTGAAGGTGTCGTTCTGCTCGGGGTCCAGGACCTCCAGGAGCGCGGAGGATGGGTCGCCGCGGAAATCCGTGCCCACCTTGTCGATCTCGTCCAGTATGAAGACGGGGTTCCGCGACTCGGCCCGGCGGATGCCCTGGATGATGTTTCCCGGCAGCGCCCCCACGTAGGTCCTGCGGTGGCCGCGGATCTCGGCCTCGTCCCTTACGCCGCCTAGGGACATGCGCACGAACTTGCGGCCAAGCGCGCGCGCGATGGATTTTCCGAGGCTCGTCTTTCCGGTTCCCGGGGGGCCGGCGAAGCAGAGGATGGGGCCCTTGGAGTCGGGTTTGAGCTTTCGCACCGCGAGGTACTCTATGATGCGCTGCTTGGGCTTTTCCAGGCCGAAGTGGTCCTCGTCCAGCACCTCCTGGGCCTTTTTTATGTCCAGGTTGTCGGCGGTCTCCTCGTTCCAGGGAAGCGCGGTGAGCCAGTCGAGGTAGGTGGAGGAGACCGTGTACTCGGAAGACGAGGGGTGCATCCGGGCCAGGCGCTCCAGCTCCCGCTCCGCCTCCTTGCGGGCCACCTCCGGAAGGCCCTTGGCGGCGATGCGGGTGCGGTAGTCCTCCACCTCCACGCGGTTCTCGTCGCGCTCCCCAAGCTCGTCCCGGATGGCCTTCATCTGCTGCCTCAAGTAGTACTCCCGCTGGGACTTGTCCATGTCGCCCTTAACCTGGCTTTGGATCTTGCTTTCCAACTCCAGGATGTCCACCTGGCGGGCGGCCATGTCGTTCACCATGCGGAGGCGCTCCTTGACGTTCAGGGTTTCCAGCACCTCCTGCTTGCGGGCGAGATCGGCCTGGGTGGCGGAGGCCACCACGTCGGCCACGAGCCCCGGGTCCTCCACGGTCTTCAACCATTCGCCCATCTCGTTGGGAAGGACCGGGGAGAGGTCCACCATGCGGCTGAAGGTCCGCAGGAGGCTGCCCCTAAGGGCCTGGGTCTCCGTGTCGTTTTCGCCGGTCTCGGCCGCGGGGCTCACCCGGGCCTGGATGTAGGGCTTGCCCTCCACGAAATCCGAAACCGCGAAGCGCGAGAGCCCCTGCACGATCATCTGGACCGAGTTGGGGGCGAGCTTGGCCATCCGGATGATCAGGGCCGCGGTGCCCACCCTGTAGAGGTCGGCGGGGGCCTGGACGCCCTCGGAGTCCTTCTTCCTGGAGGCCAGGACGCCTATGACGCGGTCCTTCTGCATGGCCTCGTCCACCAGCTGGACAAGGTCCGGCTGGGACACGCTCATGGGAAGCTGCATCTTGGGGAAAAGGGCCACGTCGGTCACGGGGACCACGGGAAGAATCTCGGGAAGCCTGTCGGGAGGAGCGGCGCCGGGGGAAGTCGGGGAGTTTTCGCTCATGGTTCCTCCTGTGCCCGCCGGGCTGGGCGGACGGGATGACGAATGGAAAAGCCTGGACCAAAGACGTCGCAAAAGACCGGCCATCAGAGGCTTCTAACCTCGACCCTGTAGGGGCCGGCGCTTTTCGCCGCGGCCAGGGTGAGGCGCAGGAAGCCGTTCTCGAATGAGGCCGTGGCCGCCTCCGGGTCCACGGCCACCGGCAGATACACCACCCGCTCGAAGCGGCCGTAGGCTATCTCCGCCAGGTGGAAGCGCACGTCCGGGCCCTTGGGGAAGTCGCGGCGGAAGCCCGAAAGATGCACGGCGTCGCTCGAAATCTCCACGGTGAGGTTCTCGGGATCGACCCCCGCAAGCTCCGCCACCAAAAGGACCCCGCCGGGGATCTCGTAGATGTCCATCTGGGGCCTCCAGTCCCGGGCCAGGGGGAAACGGGGCCCCACCCCGGTGAAGAGATGCTCCAGGGTCTTTCCCAAGTCCGCCGTGAAGCCGGAAACCGGCCGTCCGAAGCTTATCTTGATGAAGTCCATTGGGTGATTCCTTTGTTTTATTTCAGGCAGCTCCTTGCATACTTGCGGCAAGAGGCTCTTCAGCCCTCCTGTAAGGCAGTGCCTCAAGCTGGACCCTCACTGCTTCTTCGGGATATTCCCTTAAAATCTGTTCCGCCACCTTCCTGTTTACTCCCATCTGCACAAGCCTTT
>JAKAGN010000306.1 GCA_021815525.1 Deltaproteobacteria bacterium | reverse complement strand
TGGCGAGCCGGATCGAGGCCACCCTCAAGCAGGGCTTGGCGCTCTCCCCCCGTTTCTACGGCTTCGTCTATCACGACGAGGCGGTGCGGGTGGCGGCCAAGCGCCGGGAGGTGTTATTGACCCGCTATCCAGCGAGCCGCGCCAGCCAGGGCATCATACGTCTCGCCAAGAGGATCGTTTCCGACTGGAACGCCGAGACGGCCGACACGGGCGAGGAGCTTCTGGCACGTACACGGCGCGAGGCCGCCGAGTTTTCGGGAAGGTGAGGCGAGGGCCTTTTCGCGGGGCAGGCGCTGGAGGGGCGGATGGACGAGGGGCGGAAAAAAGCGGTGGCGGTTCCGGGGCTTTCCGGATTTACGGAATCCTTGGCGGGAAGGGTCCGGGCGCTCGATCCCCTGGAGAAGCTCATGGATTTTCTGCGCAGGACGCCCCTTTCGGTCGTTTCCTTCGGGGCCATCCTACTTTTGTGGGCGGCCGTGGTCAGGCTCGGCGTCTGGAGCGAAAACGTCCTTCCAGGGCCCTTAGCGGCGGCGCGGGGCATGGAGGAGCTTTTCCGCTCGGGGCTTCTTCTGAAGCACACGGCGGCGAGCCTTTTCCGGGTCACCGCCGGCTTTTACCTGGCGGTTCTTCTGGGCGTCCCGGCGGGGATCGTCCTGGGGTACTTCGCCCTGGCCCGCAGGGCCGTAAACCCGGTCATCCAGTTCTTCCGGCCCATCTCGCCCCTGGCGTGGATACCCCTTGCCATGCTGTGGTTCGGCATTGGCGACAAGCCGGCGATCTTCCTCATTTTCCTGGCGAGCTTCTTTCCCCTGGTGGTGTCCACGGCCGCGGCCGTGGAGAACATCGGAAAAACCTACTTCCAGGTGGCGGCCAACTTCGCCTTCAGCCGCTACGAGATGCTTTCGCTTCTCATCTTTCCCGCCATTCTGCCGTCCGTCATGGTGAGCCTGCGCATAAGCCTCGGGATCGCCTGGCTCGTGGTGGTGGCGGCGGAGATGATAGCGGTGAAATCGGGCCTGGGCTTCCTCATCATCGACTCCCGCAACGCCCTTCGGATGGATTTCGTGCTGGACGCCATGATCCTCATCGGGGCCATAGGGGTGATCCTGGACGCCGTGATGCTGCGCCTCGCCCGTTCGAGGGAGGTGCTGTGGGGCGCGCGGGGGCGTTAAAGGAGGCTCGGGGATGGACGCGCGGATGGAAGGAGACGGCCCGGGATGAGCTTCGCGGATACGAAAAGCCCCGCGCCGCGCGAGGGCTTCATCCGGGTCAGGAACCTCAGGAAGGCCTACCAGGAGCGGCGGAAGGCCAGGAGGGACCCCGAGTATCCCTCCCCCCGCTACGGGGAGGACATACTCATCCTGGACGGCGTCGACATAGACATCGACGAGGGCGAGATCGTGTGCATACTGGGGCCCTCGGGCTGCGGCAAGTCCACGCTTCTTCGCATCATAGCGGGCTTCGACACTTCTTACACGGGCGAGGTTTCCATAGCGGGCCGAAAGGTGGCGGGCCCCAGCCCGCACCACATCTTCGTTTTTCAGCAAAGCGGGCTCCTGGACTGGATGACGGTGGGCGGCAACGTGGGCCTGGGCCTAAGGCGCATGAAGGATAAGGCGGCGAAGCGGGAAAAGGTGGCGGAGTACCTGGAGCTGGTGGACCTTGCCGGCTTCGAGGATCACTACCCCTTCCAGCTTTCCGGCGGAATGCAAAGAAGGGTGGAGCTGGCCCGCGCAATGGCGGTCTCCCCGGAGGTCCTCTTCATGGACGAGCCCTTCACGGGGCTGGATTTTTTGACCCACATGCGGATGCGGGAGGAGGTTTTGAACCTCCACGAGTACCTGCGCAAAACCATCGTCATGGTGACCCACGACATAGAGGACGCCCTCATAATGGGAGACCGCATCGTGATTTTCGGCAACCGCCCCACGAGGGTGAAGCTTGCCCGCAAGCTTGAGTTTCCGCGGCCCCGCGACGTTTCCAGCGACCCCGACCTGGCGGAGCTTAGGCGACAGGTCTATCTCATGATGGGTGTCCACTATGCGCTATAGGGACACGCGCTTTTACGGGTGGACCGCACGGTTCGGCCTGGGGGCCAGGGTGGGCGCGGCCGCCCTTTTGTGGTTCGCGCTGGTGGCGGCGCTCCACCTTTGGGTCAACCGCGAGGAGACCGGGCGCACGGTGCTCCGCATGGGCTACATGCCGGTCATATCGAACCTGGCCGCGCCGCTTCTGGATTTCGCATCGAAGGACGGCGGCGGCCTGCGCTTTACGGCCATGAAGTTCTCATCCTTCGCCGAGATGGGCGAGGCCCTGCGGAACGGAAGCATAGACGCGGCCTTCATCATCGCGCCCCTGGCCGTGGTGCTGCGGCGGCAGGGCGAGGACGTGCGGATCGTGGCCATAGGAAACCGCCACGAAAGCACCCTCGTGGTGCGAAAGGACCTGCCCGCAAGGTCCTTCGCGGACCTGGCCGGCCGGACCCTTGCCGTGCCCATGCGTTTCTCCGGCCACTTCCTTTGCGTCAAGCGCCTGGCCGAGAAGTACGGCATCGAAGACAAGCTGAAGATAGTGGAAATGCCCCCGCCCGACATGGCGGCGGCGATGGCGGCCGGGGCGCTGGACGCCTACTTCGTGGGGGAGCCCATGGCCGCCAAGACCATCGTGGCCGGGCAGTCGAGGGTTCTCTTCTACGTGGAGGAGCAATGGCCGGGGTTCATCTGCAACTTGGTCCTGGTGCGGGGGGATCTCGTGAGGAAGCACCCGGAACAGGTGGCGGCCCTGGTCCAGGGAGCGGCCCGGGCGGGCCTGTGGGCCGCGGGGCACGTGAAGGAGGCGGCCGGCATCGCCTCGAAGTATTGGGGGACGCCCAGGCCCATCGTGGAGTACGCCCTTTCCACGCCCCCGAACCGCATCGTATATGACCGGTACACGCCGGTGGAGTCGGAAATAAAGGAGCTTGCCGACGCAATGGCGCGCTTCAAGCTCATTTCGACGGCCGACATCCGGGGGCTCGTGGAGCCCCGCTTCGCCAAGGCGGCCGACATGACCGGCGTCACCGGTTTCGCATCCATCCTGAAACCGGTCAGGAACGCCGGCCGCTTGTGAAAAAAAGGCTCGCAGGAACGGAAGGTGACCATGAAACAAGACGTCCGGCTTCTCATCGTGGACGATTCCGCCATGTTCCGCCGCGTCATCGCCGACATAATCGCGGCGGATCCCGGCCTTGTGGTGGTGGGCGAGGCCAGAAACGGCCTCGAGGGCGTTAAGATGGTCCCGGCCGTCAAGCCCGACGTGGTGCTTCTCGACATCAACATGCCGGTCATGGACGGCATCTCGGCCCTGAAGCACATCATGATCCGCTCCCCCAGGCCCACGGTGATGTTCTCCACGCTCACCAAGGCCGGGGCCTCCGTTACCTTCGACGCCCTGAAGTGCGGGGCGGTGGACTTCATCCACAAGCCCTCCCGCCAGGGGGCCACCAACCTGGCGGAGCAGAGCCGCGAGATACTGCGGAAGATCCGCCTGGCCGCCGGGGTGCGGGTTTCGTCCATCCGTTACTTGCGGGCGGCCTCCAAGGAATCGGCTCCGGACGGCGTGGAGGGCGCGCCCGCCGGTGTCTCGCGGATATTCGCCCTGGGGGCCTCGGAGGGCGGATACGGGGCCCTTCTGAAGATCATTCCGGCCGTGGACCGGCGGCTGCCGGCGGCCTTCCTGGCTGTTATCCACGACGAAACCGACCACGTGGACTCCTTCGTCCGCTACCTGGAAAACCTCGCGCCCGGGGTGGCCGAGCGGGCCAGGACGGGCGTTTTAGTGACGGCCGGCCGCTTCTACATCGCCTCTGGAAGGGAGTACGTGACCCTCCTGCGCTCGGGCGCGGACCACTCCCTCCACGTTTCGCCCTCGCCCTTCCCGGGCCGCCGCGGGGCCGTCAACATGCTCATGTTTTCGGTGGCCGAGTCCATGCAGGAGCGCGCCGCCGGCGTCGTGCTGTCGGGCGCCGGAAACGACGGGTCGGAGGGCCTCGCCGAGATATTCCGGGTGGGGGGATCGGCCCTGGTCCAGGAGCCGGCCACCGCCTTTTGCGGCGAGATGCCCGACTCGGCCCTTGAAAGCTGCCCCGGCGCTCTCGCAGTCTCCGACCGGGACATGGCGGACCGCTTCAAGGCCATCTGCCTTTCGGCAAGACCTTCAACCGGGCGCGGCGCAACGCCGGCCTTCGCACGCTGATACCAGGCCGCGTTCAAAGGGAGAGGGCTCGCGGGGGAGGGGG
>JAKAGN010000305.1 GCA_021815525.1 Deltaproteobacteria bacterium | reverse complement strand
GTCGTCCGCGACGAGGACCCTCATGCCCCTAAGGTCCGGCGAAGGCTCGAAGCGGCGCGCGACGGCTGCCGGGACCCGCCCGAAAACCGCCGAGAATCGGAACACGGACCCGAGGCCCCGCACGCTCTCCGCCGTGATGGTCCCGCCCATGAGGGCGACCAGCCGCTCCGAGATGACGAGCCCTAGGCCGGTTCCGCCGTACTTCCTTGTGGTGGAGGTGTCGGCCTGGGAGAAGGCCTTGAAAATGTTCTTCATCTCCTCGGGGCTCATGCCGATCCCCGTGTCCCTTATCTCGAAGGCAAGCGTCACCCGGTCGTCCAGTATCTCGGCCGGGCGCACGGAAAGCACGATCTCGCCGCGGCCCGTGAACTTCACCGCGTTGTTGCAAAGGTTCGTCAGGACCTGGGAGAGCCGCAGCGCGTCGCCCGAAAGATCGTAGGGCACGCCCTCGTCCACGTGGATCAGAAACTCCAGGCCCTTTTCGTGGGCCTTGACCGCGATGACGGCGGTGAGCTCGTCCAGCACCCGCTCCAACTGGAAGGGCATGGCTTCCAGCGAGAGCTTGCCCGCCTCTATCTTGGAAAAATCCAGGATGTTGTTGATGACCCCCGAGAGGCTTTTGGCGGCTTTCCGGATGTTTTCGAGGTAATCCTCCTGCTTGGGGGAAAGCTCCGTGGAAAGCGCGAGATGCGCCATGCCGACGATGGCGTTTAAGGGCGTCCTTATTTCGTGGCTCATGTTGGCCAGAAAGTCGCTCTTGGCGCGGTTGGCGCGGTTGGCCTCCTCCATTGCGGCCTTCATGCCCTCCTCGGCCTCCTTGCGCTCGGTGAGGTCGATCACGGTCACTATGTTACGAAAGCTTTCCTCGTCCTCCACGTTGTTCCACTGGAACCCCAGTATGCGCACGGCCCCGTCCGGCCTCATCATTCGCTTTTCCATGAAGACCGTGGGCGAGGACGCGACGCATTCGAAGGAGCTTTGCCGCTCGGCGATGGAGGCCTGTATCTCGTGGAGAAACTCGTGGGCCGTAACCCGGTTGAAGTCTATGGCGAGGCTCGCCAGGTCGGAAAATCCCAGTATCCTCAGGGCCGCCGCGTTGGCGTCCACCAGCTTTATGCTTCCTATGGCCCGCTCCACCACGTCGGGCCGCTCCATCACGAAGCGGGCCAGGGCGTCGCCGTCGGCGTGGCCCTCCTCCCGTATGATGCGGGAGGCCTCCGAGTAGTCGAGTTCCATGATTCCCACGGGCGAGAGGTCGAAGAGGTCGCGGTAGCGGGCCTCGGCCTTCTTGCGCTCGGCCACCTCGGCCGTGAGATCGCGGGTGCGCTCCGCCACCTTGCCCTCCAGTTGCGAGCGCGCCTGGGAGAGGCTTTCGGCCATGCGGTTCAAGTCGCGCCCCAAATCCTCCAGCTCGTCGTTGGTGCTGAGGTTTATCCTGTGGTCCAGCTCCCCCGCGCCTATGCGGGCCGAGCTTTCCCTAAGCTTCATTATGGGGCGCGAGAGCTTCCTTGAGACCATCAAGGCCACCACCAGCGGCACGAAGATGACCAGGATGAAGCCCATGACGCCGTAGGCGTAGCGGAACTCCATCTGCTCCATCAAAAGGTACTTGGCCGAAAGCGCGGCGTGGAGGATTACGGGCGGACTCCCCGGCGCCTTCACGTGGAAGTACACGAGGCCCTCGTGCCACTCCTCGTTGGCGGGGGCCGTCACGGTTACGGAAAGCGCGGAGGGGAAGGCCGGGTACTCGCGCCTGAGCCGCTTTTCCCAGTTCCACCGGGACTGCCGGGAAAAGGTTTCGGGCCGCGGGCCGGAAAGGTCCGTGAGGCCCTCCGGGAGCGCTCCCCCCGGGTAGGAGGCCAGGATGCGCCCCCCCGACTCCACCGCAAGCTCCGTTAGCATGGGGTGGTTCTTCTGAAAAAGGGCGAGGGTGCGCTCGACGGCGGCCGCGTCGCCCTTTTGGGCGGCGGGGAGGGCGGCCTGGGCGATGGTTCCGCAAAGCTGCTGGAAGTACCAGGCCCTGTCCCGCACGCCCTTCTTGATCCAGAAGAAATCGCCCACCATGCCCATCACCGCCACGGTGAAGATCATGGCGATGAAGACGTGGAGGAAGATGCGTTTCTTGAAGGTGAAGCGCACCGCGCGCAGGCGGTGAAATCGCCGCACGTGTCCCATCGGTTTCTCCCGGGGGAAAGTGGTTCGGGCTGCCCGGCAATCCCGGCGGACCCATCATAGCACGCCAAGGGGCGGCGGCAACAGGGCGATGCGTGAAGATCGGGGGTATCGGGGAACGCCGCAAGAGCATAACAGCCCGTTGAAAAAGGCGCCATGTGAAGCCTGGATAAAAACTATGAAGTGTGAAGGAGCTCGAAAAGCCAAGAGCCACGCGTACGTAATAGTACGTGGCGGAATTGGCTTTGAGACGCGACGCCGCAATTCGCGTTTTTAGACAGGCTGATAATGGCCCTTCCGGTTCCAGGCACAACTTGGTATAAGGTAAGATCGAGGAAAAAACGTGCAACCTCAAATTTCCGAAAGGCCCCAACAATGAGCGAAACGCCGCGCCCCAGCCGGGACATCTATAACGACGACGACTTTCCGGTCTCCCTGGTGCGTAAAACCATCTTCGCGGGAACCGGCAGGCCCGTGGAGGCCATAGCCGGAAAGCCCCTGATCGCGGTGATCTCCTCGGCCACGGAGATCAACCCCGGCCACATGCACCTTTCGGAGCTGGCCGCCCGCGTCAAGGACGGCGTGTGGTCGGCGGGCGGCGCGCCCTTCGAGTGCAACCTGCCGGCCCCCTGCGACGGCGTGGCAATGGGTCACGCCGGGATGCGCTTCGTCCTGGCCCAGCGGGACCTCATTGCGGACCTGGCGGAGACCCACGCGCGGTCCATGCGCTTCGACGGCGTGGTTTTTCTGGCCTCCTGCGACAAGATCATCCCCGGCATGATAATGGCCGCGGCGCGCCTGAACCTTCCCGCCATCGTGGTGACGGGCGGGGCCAACACCTTCGCGGTTCGCTACTCGCCGGGGTTCAAACAAAGCATATCCCACAAGGATTACGCCGACCTCGCCGACAAGCTGTCCACCGCCAGCTGCGCCACCTGCGGGGCCTGCGAGATAATGGGCACCGCCAACACCTTCCAGTGCATGGCCGAGGCCCTGGGCCTGGCGCTTTCGGGCTCCGCCGCGGTTCCGGCCTTCCACGCCCAAAAGCGCCGCGAGGCCCAGGCGGCGGGCGAACGCATCGTCGGCATGGTGAAGGAAGGCCTCTCATCCGGCAAAATCTTAACCCGCGCGGCCCTGGAGAACGCCCTTGCCGTGGACATGGCCATCGGCGGCTCCACCAACGCGAGCCTCCACCTTCCCGCCATCGCCCGCGAGCTGGGGCTGACCCTTTCGCTATCCGACTTCAACTCCATGGCCGAAAAGGTCCCCACGCTCCTTTCCATCGCCCCCAACGGCCCCCACGGCATGACGGACCTCTTCCGCGCGGGCGGCATTCCGGCCGTCATGAAGGTGCTTGCGGGCGACCTCCACTTAGACGCCCTCACCGTCTCGGGCCGCAGCGTGGCCCAGGTGGTGGAGGCCGCGCGGGTGCTGGACGAATCCGTCATCCCCCCCCGCGACCGCCCGCGCCTTCCCCAGGGCGGCACCGTGGCGCTTTTCGGCTCGCTGGCCCCCGAGGGCTCCGTCATCAAGCAGTCCGCCGTCAGCCCCGAGATGCGCGTATTCGAGGGCCCTGCCGCCGTCTTCGAGTCCGAGGCCGACTGCCTTGCAGCCATCCGCGAAAACCGCCTTTCGGACGGCTCGGTCCTGGTGATCCGCAACGAGGGACCCAAGGGCGCGCCCGGAATGCCCGAAATGCTGGCCGTCACCATGGCCCTGGACCTTTCGGATCTCAAGCGGGTGGCGCTTGTCACCGACGGCCGCTTCTCCGGGGCCACCGCCGGGCCCTGCGTGGGCCACGTCTCGCCCGAGGCCTTCGCGGGCGGCCCCATAGCCCTGGTCAGGGACGGCGACAAGATCGCCCTCGATATCCCCGGCCGCAAGATCGATCTTTTGGTCTCGGAATCCGAGCTGGCCGCCCGCCGCGCCTCCTGGAAGCCCGTCCTCCGCGAGGCCCCCCCGGGCTACATGCGCCGCTACCGCAGGCACGTCGGCAGCGCCGCCAAAGGCGCTGTGTTGGATTGAGAGGATAAGAAGGGGAAAGGATTGCGGGGGAGGAAGGGAAGAACCCTTTTTCGTGAAAAAGGGTTCTTCCCTCCCTCCCCCGCCCC
>JAKAGN010000304.1 GCA_021815525.1 Deltaproteobacteria bacterium | reverse complement strand
TTCGAGAAGATTTCCGCGTTCGCGCCCAGGCCGCGGATGTGTTCCACCACCGCGCTTTCTATCTCGTGGGCGTTGAGCGATTTCGTGGGGCAGGACGCCCAACCCTTCTGCTGGGCGTTCAGGCAGACGTAGTAGCGGTAGCGTTTTCCTTTCTTGGAGGTGTAGGCGTGCACCATGCCGGTTCCGCAGGGCACGCAATAAAGCAGGCCCTTCAGAAGCGCCCCGTACTTGTTTCGGACATCCTTTCCGCCGGTGCGCCCGTTGTGGCGAAGGGTGTCCTGGACCCGTTGCCAGAGGACAGGGTCCACGATCCCGTCGTGCTCGCCGTTGTAGACCGTCCCCCTGTACTCGATGTTCCCGGTATAGACGACGTTGGTGAGCAATCGGAAGAGGTTGCTCTTGGTGAAGGGTTGTCCGATGCGCTCCAGGCCCTTTTTAGTGATCCATTGTTTGCTCCGCCAGCAGCGGCGTTCGAGTTCCTGCACCACGGGGATCAGGGCCTTGTGCTCCAGGTAAAGGTCGTAGATGCCGCGCACCTTCGCTGCCTCGTCCTCGTTGACGAGCAACCTGCCGCCCTTCGGGTCCACGTCGTAGCCCAGGACGGGCATGCCGCCGACCCACTTGCCTTTCTTGCGGGCCGCGGACATCTTGTCGCGGGTGCGCTCCGAGATGATCTCCCGCTCGAACTGGGCGAAGGATAGGAGGATGTTCAGGGTGAGCCGCCCCATGGAGTTGATGGTGTTGAACTGCTGGGTGACCGAGACGAAGCTCACGGAGTGCTTGTCGAATATCTCCATCATGCGGGCGAAGTCCAGAAGGGACCGGCTCAGGCGGTCCACCTTGTAGACCACCACGCAGTCGACGAGGCCGGACTCGATGTCCGCGAACAGACGCTTGAGCGCGGGGCGTTCCATGTTGCCGCCCGTGAACCCGCCGTCGTCGTACCGGTCCGGGATGCAGGCCCACCCTTCGTGGCGCTGGCTCGCGATGTAGGCTTCCGCGGACTCCCTCTGGGCGTCGAGGCTGTTGAAGTCCATGTCCAGGCCCTCGTCCGTGGACTTGCGGGTGTAAATCGCGCAACGGATGGTCCCGTTGTTCCTCGAATTCGTTTCCAGGATGCCTTCACGGTTTCGGCCGTTGCTTCTGCTCATTTGTTCCTCCTCGCGGGTTGCCGGCTTCCGGCCCGGGCTGTTCCATCGCCTGTGAGCCCGAAAAACAGGAACCCGTTCCACTTGCTGCCGCTTACTTCCTGGGCGATGGCGGACAGGGACTTGAACTTACGATTGTCGTACTCGAAGCCGCTGTCGAGCACCTTGACCACGATGTCGCGGCCCTGGAACTCACGGGCGAGCAAAGTGCCGGGAAGGGGGAGCCTGGGGTCGCGCGAGGGCGAAATGCGACCGGTCGTCGAGCGCTCCCGGACCTCCATCACTCCCGGCCGGACAGGGTCCTTCGGCGCGCGAAGACGGAGGTCCGCTTCGTTAGCGAGTTCCTCGGCCCTCCTGCGGGCCCGCTCCGAAAGGTCGCCCTCGGCCAGGGCCTGGAGGCGCCAGGCGATCCGCTTGCGGAGGAAATCCTTGTGGCGGGACTTCGCCTCCTCGCCGAAGACGTCGAGATACCTTTCCCGGAGTTCCCCCACGCTCATCCGGGAGAGGGCCTGCACCTGCTGATAAACGCTTGCGTCCATGAAAGCCTCCTTGATTCTCCGGTTCTCCCTCGCTGCTGCGGGGCGCCCGTCCATCTCCGGGCGTTAACCGTTCTCCGCATGAAGGCTTCTCTGGCCCGAACAATCAAGGCGATTCTCGGTAAACGCTTCAAATTCTACGGGTTGCGATACATGGCTTGCCCTGTCATGGTCGTTGTGCGGCAAGCGCCGGCTTCTCCGAAGGCGAAGATAGCCTTCCCCCAGGATGGAGGCGATCTCCGAAATCGTATCGGGGGGTCGGGGTATGGCGGGTTCTCTGGATTCCATGAGGCGCTCCTTGCAGCCGGTTCCGCCGGTCTGTATTCGTCCTTGGCCGGGGTTTCTCACCCGGCTTTCAAAGGATACATACCGGCATCTCTTTCCGAGTGTCGCAAGGGGTGCCAGGCGTTCAAAAGCTGTTAACCAACTCGAAGCGCGAAATGGAGAATCGGAGAATCAGGAGACGATATTTCGGGGTGGCGAATGCAACCGTCACGGTTCGTCTCGGTATCCCGGAAAACCGTCTTGAAACGGAGAATGGGTGAGGATGTGGGGCAGGGCGTAACGCGGCGGTATTGCTCAAAAAACAGCGAAGCCCCGGAAGGATTTCCCTCCGGGGCTTCGCGTTAACTATGAACCGCTCGAAATCAGCGGATTATTGTTGGCTCCCCAGCACGGACTCGAACCGCGGACACGGTGGTTAACAGCCACCTGCTCTGCCGACTGAGCTACTGGGGAAGAACAGCACAGACGGGGCTTTTCTAATGGAGAGGGCCTTTTAAGTCAATAAAAATTTGCGACCCGCGCGCGCCATCCATCATAATAGTTTGGAAAGGCTTAGGATAAGTCTCTTAAGCCTATCCGTTTGGTTGCCGGGATATGTTCCGCCACATAACAGCTTCCGGTGTCAGCGGCAGGGGCTCATGCCAGGCTGCATTCAAAAATAGGGCATCGCGGCTGATCTATATCGTCTTCCGCCGGGCTCGGCATGGGAGGGGATGCCGGGCGCGCCCGGGTTTCGCCTAAACAGCAACCGGGCTGCCAAGGAATACGCTTTTCTTTTAGGCTGTTATATTCAAGACCGCTTGAGCGTATGGATGGATGGGGCTCGATGGGCCGTTGTTTCAAACCCAGTCGCCCCGGTCAAGTCATCGTAACGAAAGGAGTGGATGAGCCGCTCCCGGCCCGTCCGCCCCTTTTCATTGGGTCTGCCTGCGCATGACCAGAAAAACGCCCGCCAGGATGAGGTAGGAAAGGGCGATGGTGAGGTGGAGGCCGCCCGGCTGGCTCCAGGGAAGATAAACCGCGCCCGTGGGCAGCACGGAATGGATGAAGCCGAAAAGGCTGAAAAAGGCGCAGGCCGCGGCGCACAGGGCCGCGAGGCGCGGTTTCTGGTCGATGAGAAAGGCCAGCATACTGCCCCAGAGAAGGGCCGAGAGGATGAAGCCGTTGCTGAGCACGGTGAGGGTTTCAAGCATCAGCCCAAGCCGCTGCGGGAGCTTCTCGGGCGTTACTGCGAGGGCGCCCAGGAACTGGCTCAAGATGATGATCACAAGGTTTGCAACGACCGGCATGAAGCTTAGGGAGACGGCCGGGGAGTGCTCCGGCGGCGACTCCCTGTAAGCCTGGCGGATTATCTCGAAGCCTACGAAGATGAAGATGGGGGAAAGCACCGCCCGGGGAATCAGGCCCGCGATCATGGAAAGGAGCCCCGTGAGCGAAAGGAGCCCCACCAGGACCCCGCAGGCCAGCGTGTAGCGCCAGGTGGCGCCCATCTTCTTGTAGGCCGGGTGCCCGATGTAGGGCGTGGTCTGGGCCACCCCGCCGAAGAAGGCGGCGACAAGCGACGTCAGGGCCTCGGTCAGGAGGATGTCGCGGGTCCTGTAGTCGTCGCCAGCGAGCCGCGCGCTTTCCGTGTTGTTTATGCCGCCTATGATGGTCATGACCCCGAAGGGGATGGCGAGCGGCAGGTACTGGATGCTTTGGGGCAGCGTGGAAAGAAACGACATTGAAAAAACCGGCAGCGAAAGGCTCATCTTGAAGGCCGGGGGGGTGAAATCCGGAAGCAGGCCCGCGTAGCCCATATAAAAATGGATGCCCGTGCCCAGAAGAACGGCCGCCAGCACCCCTGGAATCCGGCCCGGCAGACGCATCTTTCCCAGCAACACGGCGAAGATGACGCCTAAGGCCACCATGCCCGCCACGGGCTCGCCGAAGATGTCCAGGACCGGCAGGAAGCCTAAGAGCATGAGCCCGACGCCCGCGATGGAGCCCAGAAGCCCCGCTGTGGGAATGACCCGCTGCACCCATCTGCCGCAAAAGGAGACGGCGACCTTGGCCGCGCCGATCATGAAAAGGGTGGCCATGCCGATGTGCCATGTGAGCGTAGGGTCGCGGGTGGCGGCGTAGGCCGGGCCCAGCACCGCGTAGGCGAGGCCTATTGTGGACGGGGTGTCGAGCCCCAGCGGCATGGCGGTGACGTCACTGCGACCGGTCTTTTTGGCGTGCCGGATGGCGAGCCACGTGTAGACCAGGTCTCCGAAGAAGACCCCCAGGGCGGAGCCCGGGATCATGCGCTTCATGATGATCTCGGCCGGGAAATTGAACGTGAAGACG
>JAKAGN010000303.1 GCA_021815525.1 Deltaproteobacteria bacterium | reverse complement strand
AAAGGGGCCCTTCACGTAGAAGTCCGAAAGCGTAAAGCCCGAGGCCGGAAGCGTTCCGTAGGCCCAGTAGAGGGTGTCGGCTATCTTGGCCACCATGTAGGTGCCCATCATCCAGCCCGCCACCTTGGCGAGAAAATCGTATGTTTTCGCCGGGATGAGGGTCTTGCCGGTGACAAGCTCGATGATTTTGGAAAGGAGCATGGTGAAGCAGGGCCCGTAGGCGGCCGCCGACCAGGTGAAGAGGAAGAAGGTCCAGGGCCAGATGAAGACGCCCTCCCGGTATGCGAAGGGCCTGCCGAACAAGACGCCCGCCACGCCCCCCAGGCTTCCCTGGTGGAAGAAGGAGAGGAAGACTCCGGTGGCCGCGAAAAGGGCCATGATGGAGTGGAAGTTGTGGGCCAGGCGCTTTAAAAACGGCACCTTCGACAGCACGCGGTTCTCCAGGATGTTGGGCGCGTACTCGATGGAAAGGACGATGAAGTAGCAGGTGAGGCAGAAGGCCACCTCGGTCAGCATGGAATGCACGTTGGCGTTCCAGAAGATGAACCAGCCCCGCAGCGGCTGGCCGATGTCGATGGCGAGGATGAGGAGCGCCGAACTGTAACAGATGAAGCCGATCAGAACGGCATAGTTTACAATGTATTTCAAGGGCTTGTCGTGCCCCAGCACGTACTTCAGAAAGCCCGTGAAGAAGGCCCCGCCCCCGAGGGCGATCACCGCCAGGTCCGCCCATATCCAGATGGCGAAGCCGTAGTAATCGTTCATGTTGGTCTGGTTCAAGCCGTAGATCCAGCAAAGGGCCGCGGCGTAAACGCCCCATAGGGCCACCGCGCCCCAGAAAAGCATCCACAGGCAAAATTTCCACAGGGGCGCGCGGGTCACCCCGGCCGGCTGGAGGGCGCGGTCCCAGGAGAGGATCGTTCCCGTAAGCCCCTTGGGTCGTTCCAGTGCGGCTTCCATATCGAGTCTCCTTGCTATCCGAAAAGCCCGGAAAAGAGGCTTCTACCGTGCAGCTTTTTCGTCGTTCACCGTGCGGTCCGCGGCATTCCGCACCCAGTCGTGGCTCGTGGCGTAGTAAACCTTGGGGTTGGTGCCCAGCCGCTCCAGGAGGCGGAAGACGTGGCGGCCGGGCTGCTTGCGCGAAAGCCCGTACACGGCGTGCTTTTCGTTATCCAGATCCCCGAAGGCTATGGCCCCGGCCGGGCAGGCCTGGGTGCAGGCGGTCTGGTACTCGGCTTCCTCGATCTCCGCCCGCTTCTCGTAAAAAGCCTTGTCCTTGGCCCTCTGGTAGCGGTGGAAGCAGAAGCTGCACTTCTCCACCACGCCGCGCATCCTTAAGGACACGTCGGGGTTTATGGCCATTTCGAGGCCCTTGGGCCAGACCGGATCGAACCAGTTGAAGTAGCGGGCGTGGTAGGGGCAGGCCGCCATGCAGTACCGGCAGCCGAAGCAGCGCGTGGGGATCTGGCTTACGATGCCCGTCTCGAAGTTGTAGTCCGTGGCCACGGCCGGGCACACCGAGACGCAGGGGCTGTGCCCGTGGCCGCCCTTTCCCGCGCAGTGCATACAGGGCCTGGGGAGGTAGCAGATGCGCGCGTCCGGGAAATCCTTCCCGTTGGTGAAGGCGTAGACCCGCATCCACGTAATCGATAGGCGCTTGTCGGTCTCGTCGGGGCGCGCGGTCACGTTGTTCTCGGCCATGCACGCCACCATGCACGCGCCGCAGCCCGTGCACTTGTCGAGGTCGATCACCATTCCGTAGCGCTTTTCGCGGCCCGTCTCTTTTTCGGCTTCCGTCATTTTTTCCGCACCTTCCGGCAAGCTGTCATGTTCAGCCTGACGAATTTCCCGTCGAGAGCCCCTTGAAAGGGCTTAACGTCAAGCCCGGCTAAAAACGATGAAATGCAAGGCGCGCGAGGCGACGCGCAACACCGCAGTTCGCGTTTTTAGACGGGCGTCAAACGGGCGTGATTTTAGCCCTCGTGGCCCAGGCCGCGTCCTGCTCCGTGTCCGGATCGGGAGCGACCGTCGCCAGGGCCTCGTAGTTTGCGCCCCGTCCCGAAAGAAAGGCGTCGTCCGAGTTGGAGTAACCCAGGCCCTTCGGGACGCCGACGAGCCCCGGCATGATTCCCGGGTACAGATGAACCCTTACCGCCGCCCCGCCGGCTGGGGTGGAAAGCTTCGCGGCCGAGCCCTCGGAAAGCCCCAACTTCCGCGCCGTTTCGGGGTTGATCTCCACCACGAGGTCGTTTTTGACAAGCACCGTGTCCGGCAGGGCCTTCACGAGATAAGGCGGATCCCCAATCTGCCCCGTAAAGAGCCGGAGCGTTTCAACCGGTATGGCAAGGAGCGGAAACTCCTCCTTTTTCCCGGAAAGGGGCGGCGGCTGAAAGCGCGGGAAAAGCGCCAGGGGCTGGGGCAGGAACTTGTGGGCCACCATCGGGCTCAAGTCCGCGGCCGCGGCCGGAACCACGGCCGTGTCCTCCCGGAAGCCCTCCTTCATGAGGACCGGAAGGCTTGGGCCCAGGGCGTCGGAAAGGACGTTCGCAAACTCCGGCCACTGGAAGGACTTGGCCATGCTGCCGCCCATGACGCGGGCGATCTCCATGATGGAGTCCCCGGCCTGGCGGGTGTTGTAGAAAGGCTTGGCGACCGGCCTGACAAGGGAGATGTGCCTGCGCGGAAAGCCCGGGGGCGTGGGCGCCACCCGCCAGCTTTCCAGGAAGAAGTTGTCCGGAAGCACCAGGTCCGCCATGCGGGCCGTGTCGTTGAAATGGGTCCCGAAGTAGACGATGAAGGGAATTTTTCCGAATACTTCCCGGGCCTTTCCGGCCTCGGGGAGGTCGTGGAAAGGGTCCGCTCCCAAAACCATGAGGGCCGAAAGGGGCTCCGCGCCCTTTTCCGACAGAAGCGCGGGAAGGCGCGCAAGGAGCGAGTCCGTGAGGGGAAAGCGCCGCGAGCCCGCGTAATCCGCCCGTCCCTTGGAAATGCCAGCGATGGCGGCGGCGTCCAGGAAGGGCGCGGGAAGGGCCGAAAGCGGCGGGGGATCGGCGGGCCGCAGCATCACGCCGCCGGCCGCGTTCACTCGGCCCGCAAGGACGTTCAGCGCGTGGACGGCCAGGGCGTCGCGCAGGAGCCCGGCCGAGCCGCCCTGGCCCCGGCCCCACACGGCGATGGGCTTTTTGGCCTTTCCGAAGGCCCGGCCCAGGGACTCCACGGCCCCGGCCGAAAGCCCCGTGATCTTCGCAACCTTTTCCGGGCTGAAGCGGGACATGACAAGGGCCTTGAAGCCCTGGGGCCCCTCGAGGTTTTTCGCCGCGACCGCGGCTGCGGGGTTCACGAGGCCGTCCCGGATCATGACGTGGGCCATGCCCAAGGCCAGCGCCCCTTCCGTGCCGGGCTTGGCGGCGAGCCATTCGTCCGCCTTGGCCGCGGTGTTGGAAAGCCGGGGCTCCACCTGGACGAGCCGCCCGCCCGCGCCGGTCCAGGCGCTGTGGGCCCGGATGGAGGCCACGGGGCTTCCCCAGCCCTCCAAGAGGCCCGCGCCGAAGGAGACCACCAGGTCGGCTTTTTCAAGGTCGTAGCCTGGCGCCACGTCCGCTCCGTGCACGAGGCTCGCGGCCCGCGAAAGCGTGTCCCAGGCCGTGTGGGGGTAAAAGACGTTGGGGCTTCCGAAGGCCGCCATGAAGCGGGAAAAAAGCCCCTCGGCGACGCCGTCCTTCCGCCCCGTGACCAGCGCCAGAAGGTGCGCCTTGCCGGCCCTGCGCAGGGCCTCCAGCTTGCCGGAGGCCTCCGCCGTGGCATCACGCCACGTCAGGGCCTTCCAGCGGCCCTCCCCGCGCTTTCCGGCGCGGCGCAGGGGGCCGGTGATGCGCGAGGGGCCGTAAAGGAGCTGCAGGGAAGCCGCGCCCAGCGGGCAGAGGCCGCCGTCGTTCACCGGGTGCCCGGCGATGCCGCGGATCCCGACGCAGCGATCCCCCGCCTTGCGGACCTCGAGGCCGCAGGCGCCGGGGCACAGGTCGCAGACCGTCTTCTCCACGGATTCCGGGCCGCCCGGCGGATGCGGCGTGCCGGGCCAGTCCTGGGTCCAGATGGAAAGGTCGTCGGTCAGTTTCCACGGCAGAGGCGACAGCATGGTTCCCAAGGCGCCGCCGCAGGCCGCGCCCGCCCCCAGGGCCAGAAAGTTCCGTCGGGAAAGCTTCATGGGGCGATCCTCATTTGCATTTATGGAGAAGGAATTGCGGGGGAGGGAGGGAAAACCTTTTATGAATAAAAGGTTCTTCCCTCCCTCCCCCGCACCCCCTC
>JAKAGN010000302.1 GCA_021815525.1 Deltaproteobacteria bacterium | reverse complement strand
ATCTTTCCTGTGGAAGGACCCGCCGCTGGATTACGACGCGGTCCTGGGGGACGGAAACGCGCACCTTATCACCGTGTCCTCTCCGGCGGGCCTTTGCTGCGAGGTGAAGATCCGCGCCGAGCACTCGGTTTCCTCCGCCCTCGTTTACGTTTCGAGCCCGCTTGTGAACGACGAGGCCCCGGACTACACGGCCGCGCCCCTGGCGAACCTCCACGCGGGCGGAAGCGGCATGTACGAGGAGATCGACGTGATAACGAACGCGGCTTCCCAGGTGAGGGCCCGGGCCAACAACTCCTCCACCCAGCTTCGCGTGGTGGCCGTGGGCTTCCGGGACCCGGGCGGGAGGATGAACTGATGAGCCCCTACAGCCCCCATCTTGTCTGCGACATGCGCGCGGGCCTGCGGACCGACATCGACCCGTGGCTCGCGCCCGCCGACGCCTTCCCGGTCCTCTTGGACGCTTCCCTGGAAAACGGCGCCATCCGCCGAAGGAGCGGCTTTTCCCGCTTCGCGGAGACCGGGGCGGGGCGGCCCCTGACCGCCGTCTTCCACCACGTCAAGGCCGACGGCTCGCGGGAGATGCTGGCGGCCGACACCCGCCGGCTTTTCCGCTACGAGCCCATGACAGGCGCGCTCTCGCCGGTGGACTCCTCGGACGCGTGGAGCGGAAGCCGCAACCTCCTCTCCTGGGTCAACTGGAACGGCCGCGTCTTCATGGCCAACGGCAAGGACCGCCTGCGCGCCTACGACGGCCGCGCGGCCGAGTGGGTCAAGGTGGACCTTTCCGGCGGAGGCGAGAACGAGCTTTCCGCGGCCGCCTTCGTTGCGGTGAACAAGGAGAGGCTGATTCTTTTCCGCACCACCGAAAACGGCGTGCGCTGCCCGGCCCGCGCCCGCTGGTGCAAGGCCGGCGACCCCTCCGACTGGACCGGCGACGAGTACGCCGACGCCCCCACCGCCGAGTGGATAAGGGGCGTCATCCCCTTCGCCGACGAGATACTGGTCTTCTTCGACGAGTCGGTCTGGTGGCTCAAGTACACGTGGGACCCCGCCCTTCCCTTCCGCTGGGAGGAGATATCGAAGGGCTACGGCTCGGCCGCGCCCTTCTCCCTCGCGGCCTTGGGCAACCGGGTGCTGGCCCTTTCCCGCGCCGGCCTCACGGCCACGGACGGCGCCACCGTGGACCGCGTGGACCTCACGGCGCCGGACCTCATCGGCTCCGTCTCCCGCGACCGGTCGGAACTATGCTGCGCCGCGTTTCTTCCGGAGAAGCGCCAGGCCTGGCTCCTCTACCCCCTGGCGGGCGGCTCCTCGCCGGAGCGGGTGCTTGTAATGGGCATCGACGAGCGAGCCTTCGCCGTCTTCCGCATCCCGGCCACCTGCCTCGGGTTCCGCTACCAGGGCGACGCGGCCGTGGCCTGGAGCGCGGCCCCGGGCTCGTGGGAGGCCTATCCCGGGGCCTGGGTGGACGCCGCGGCCCGGGTGGGATTCCCCGAAGCCCTGGCCGGCCGCGAGGACGGAAGCGTCATACGGCTGAACGACGGAAACGACGACGAGGGCGCACCCGTCTCCATGGAGGTCCTCTCGGGCGAGTGGAACCCCTACCGGGACCAGGGGCTCGCGGCTCGGCTGGGGCGCCTGGACCTTCTCGTGGAAAGCGACGGCGAGACCACCCTCTACGTGGATTTCTACCGCGACGGCTCGGAGGCGCCCTACCAGACCAAGAGCGCCACGGTGAGGACCCCCGGGCGGAAGACCTGGGTGAGGCTTTTTTCCGGCGTCACCGCGGACTTCCACCAAATCCGGCTGCGCCACGCGGAGGCCGGGCGTTCCCTTGCGGTCCACGCCCTGGCGCCCTGGTTCGCCCCGGCCGGCCGGGCCGTAATCTGACAGACTGACGAAAACCGCGATCCGCTGTGTTGCGCTTCGGCGCGCGGCTTGCGGCTCATCGTTTTTCGTCAGTCTATAAACCCGGTTTTCTTGAAAGGAAGAACCAGGAAGGGAGATGGAAATATGGCCAATCGGCTCCCCCCCACGCTCAAGCTTCCCCTCGACCGGGAGGCCCTGGAAAGCGGCGACCCCGCAAGGCTCGCCCGTTACGTGCGGACGCTTCTCATGCGCCTCACGGCCGCCTACGAGGAGATCGCCCAGGTGGTGAACGAAAACTGGGAGAAGAGAAATGAGCCCTGAAAAGGCGAAAAGGCGGAAAGGCCGTGGAACCGGCCTGAAGTTCCTCAGGATCGGCGATTTTTCCCTCATCCCCCGGCATCTTCTGGAGGCGGTGGAGCCCAAGGATTGCGACACCGACGCCGTCTACGCGTGGGGCCCGGCCATCGCCTCCGACCCGGCCACCATCCTGGGGGTCTTCGTGGACGCGGACCTGTCGGTCAAGGGCTTCCTCTGGGCCACCCGGAACCCACTGGATCGCAAGATCCACGTCCAGATGCTTTCCGTGGACAACGCTTACCGGGGCCGCGGCATCGTCCGGGAGACCAGGGGCATCCTGGACCGCATCCGCAAGGAGGAGGGCGGCGGAAAGATCACCTTCCGCACCACGCGGCCCGAGATCTTCGCGGGGCGGGGCTTCGCCCGGTCCCGCTGCGTCATCATGGAGGAGGTGTGAGATGGGTGGAGTTGGAGATTTTCTCTTCGGCAGCCAGGACAAGATGAAGGTCACGGGCGCGGCGGACCTTCTTACGCCCGCCCAGAAGAACCTTTTCAACAGCCTCGTGGGCTACGCCCGGGAAAACGTGGGGACCGGCGTCCCGGCCTACGGCGGCCAGCTTTCGGCAGCGTCCAACCCGCTTCTGGACCAGAGCCGCGAGGCGCTTTCCGCGGCCGTCACCGGAGAGGGGCTCACGGGCGAGGGCCAGGAGGCCCTTTCGGGGCTCATGAGCCCCTTCGACCCCGCGGCCGCGGCGGCCGCGTGGAAGGCGAGCGTCGCGGACCCCATGACGAGGACCTGGGAGACCCAGATTCTCCCCAAGATCCGGGAGTCCTTCATAGGCCGCAACGCCGGCTCCTCGGGCGCGGCCAACCGGGCCGTGGCCGAGAGCGGGGCAAACCTGGCGTCCGAGCTTTCCGGCAACCTCGCCAAGTACCTCTTCGACGCGGGCGAGGCCCAGAAGAACCGGGCGCTTTCGGCCAGCCGCACGGCCCTCGATTACGTCACCCAGCCCGCGAGCCTGGGGCTTTCGGCCGGGGAGACGCAGCGCAAGGCGGACCAGGACGCGCTTTCGGCCCAGTACGCGGAGTGGCTCCGGACCCAGCCCCAGAGCAACCCGGCCTTGGAGCTTGCCCGGAACCTCCTGGGCGTGCGCTCCTTCCTGCCGCTCGTAGAGAAGGAGAAAACCGGCCTGGGCGGGGCGAGCGAGGCTTCGGACCTGGGGAGCTTCCTGCTGGGCTCCGGAAGCGGCGACGTCTTCTCGAAGCTGGCCGGCCTCTTCAAATGAACGGAGGCCAAGCCCACCCAATCGAAAGGAGAAAACCATGCGGTTCATAAGTACCATTATCCTGGCCACGGCGGTCGCGGTCTCGGCTATGGCTCCGGCCGGGCCCGCCCTGGCGGGAACGATCACCACCCTCACCATAGCGGACGGCCTGACCGCCCTGGCCGCGGGCCACAGCTACTCGCCGGTTTCCGTCAACGTGGAGGGGCTCGAAGGCTTCTTCGCCATACAGGCCCGCATCGAGGGCGACGGGACGGCCAGGATTTCCTACGAGATCTCCGCCGACGGCGTCAACTACGTGACGCCGGTGAACGCCCCGGACATAGTGACCGGGATCACGAAAACCTCGGGCCCCAAGGGGGACGGCCGCGTTTACGCACAGTTCGAGCCGGACTTCGGCCGCTATCTCAAGATCGTCATAACCGAGACCGGGGGCGCAAACTCCATCATCCCGACGGTCTTCCTCATCAAGAAATAGGAGGCGGCCATGAAAAGACGCATGCTGGTTCTGGCCATCCTGTGCCTTCTGCCCGCCCTCGCGGCGGCGGACTGGCGCGGTGGGCCCTGGCGCGGCCCTGAGAAGGGAAAAAGCGTGGCCTTCCAGGTGGACCCCCCGGCCACGGCCGCCACGGTGGGGACGGGAAAGGCCGCCTTCACGGTGCCCGCGTGGATGGGAAGCTGGCTCTTAACCGACGCCGAGTGCCGGGTGTACACGCCGGGCTCGGGGAGCGGCAGCCTCGACGTCTCGGTTTCGCGGCGCACCGCGGCCTCGGAGGGCCTCATGTACAGCGCCACGGTGGGGACGGGCTACGAAAAGTGGCACGGCGCAGCCAGCGCAGCCAACCTCGCGGTTTCGCCC
>JAKAGN010000301.1 GCA_021815525.1 Deltaproteobacteria bacterium | reverse complement strand
CCTACGGCCCGGAGACGGTGCAGGTTCTGCGGCTAAACCCCTACCGGCTGGCCCAGGACGTTTCCGGCATCGGCTTCGCCACGGCGGACGCCATAGGCCGCAAGCTGGGGATCCCCGGCGACGCGCCCGTGCGCATGGAGGCCGGGCTCTTTCACGCGCTTTCCCAGGCCGCCGGAAACGGGCACTTCTACCTTCCCGAGACCGACCTTTACGACACGGCCGCGCGGCTGCTGGACGCGGACGTGCCAAGGGTGGCGGAGGCCCTGGAGGGGCTTCTCGCGCGCGGCAAGCTCACCGCCGAGGCGCTTCCGGGCGGCGGGAGGGCGATTTATCTCCCCTCCTTCCACGCGGCCGAAACGGGCCTTGCGCGGCGGCTTTCGGCATTCCTCTCGGTGCCCCACGAGCCGCCGGCGGTGAGCCGGGAAAAGATACTGGAGGAGGTCAACCGGAGGCTCGCCATCGAGCTTTCGGAGGAGCAGGTCTCGGTGCTCGAAAGGGCGCTTTGCTGCCGGTTCGGGGTCATCACGGGCGGGCCCGGAACCGGCAAGACCACCCTTGTGAACTCGGTGTCGCACCTTTTCGAGGGCATGGGCAAAAGGGTGCGGCTGGCCGCGCCCACGGGCCGAGCCGCCAAGCGCCTGACCGAGGTCACGAAGCGGGAGGCCGTCACGCTCCACAGGCTCCTGGCCTTCGATCCCATCCACGAGGTCTTCACGAAAAACGAGGAGGAGCCCCTCGAAGCCGACGTCCTCATCGTGGACGAGGCCTCCATGGTGGACGCCTTCCTCATGTACCACTTCATGAAGGCCGTGCCCATGGGAGCCGTGGTGCTCCTGGTGGGGGACGTGTCCCAGCTGCCGCCCGTGGGACCGGGAAACGTGCTGAAGGACATCATCGCCTCCGGCCGCGTGCCGGTCTTCCACCTCCGCGAAATATTCCGCCAGGCCCGCCAGAGCCTGATCGTCCAGAACGCCCACCGGGTTAACGCCGGAAAGCCCCTCACCATCGCCGCCCCCACCGAGAAGCCGGACTTCTTCCACATCGAGGAGGACGAGCCCGAGCGCATGGTGAAGACCGTGCTCCACCTGGTGGCGGAGCGCATCCCCAAGGCCTTCGGGCTGGACCCCCTAAGCCAGGTCCAGGTGCTGACCCCCATGCACAAGGGCCCGGCCGGCACCATCGCCCTGAACGCCGCGCTCCAGGGCGTGCTGAACCCCTCCGGCGACGTCCTGGAAAAGGCCGGCCGCTCCTTCCGCCCCGGCGACAAGGTGATGCAGCTCAAGAACAACTACCAGAAGGAAATCTACAACGGAGACATAGGGATCATAAGCTCCATCGACCGCGAGGAGGCCGCCTTGTTCGTGCGCTACGACTCGGGGCCCGCGCGTTACGATTTCGGCGAGTTAGACGAGCTGACGCTTGCCTACGCCATCTCCGTCCACAAGTCCCAGGGCTCGGAGTACCCCGCGGTGGTTCTCTTGCTTTCCACAAGCCACTATGTTATGTTGCAGAGAAATCTCTTTTACACCGGCATCACCCGGGCCCGGCAGCTCCTGGTTCTTTTGGGCGGCAAAAAGGCAGTGTCCGTGGCCATAGGGAACGACCGGCCGGCGCGCCGCCTGACGCGCCTTTGCGAACGCCTCCGGGACGGACTGGACCTTAACCATGAAGCTTTCCCGCCATGACGCCGTAAACCTCGCCTTACTGGCCGCGGGGGTCCTCGTCCTCGCCCTGCTGTGGCCCGGCTCGGGAAGCGCCGAGTTCTACCGCTACGTGGACAAGGACGGAAAGGTCCACTACACCGACGACCCCAACAAGGTCCCGGCCCAGAGCAAGTCCCCCGCCAAAAGCTACACCGAAGAAACCGACCGCATGACGCCGGAGGAAAAGCGGCTCTACGAGCGCGAAAGGCGCGTCCGCGACCAGGAACGCCGCACCGAGCGCGACGCCAAGGCGAGGAGCGAACGGGCGAAAAGCGCCGGCGAGACCGCCGCCAAGGGCAAGGAGACGGCGGTTTCCATAAGGAACGGCCAGGTCATAGTTCCCGTAACCCTGGGCTACCAGGGCCACACATACTCCACCCGCCTCCTCCTGGACACCGGCGCCCAGGTGGTGGCCATCGACGTGGGCACCTCCCAGAAGCTCTCCATAGAAGACCCCGAGATGGTGGCCATGCAGGTGGCCGGGGGCGGCGTCATCCCCGCCGGCTACGTGGTCCTGGACTACGTCCGCGTAGGCCCCATAACCCGCGAGAACGTGGACACCATCATCCTGCCGCAGCAAACCTCGGGCGAAGGCTACGCCGGGCTCCTGGGCATGTCCTTCCTAAACGGCCTCCACTACACCATCGACTCCGGCCGCCAGGTCATCCGCTGGGAATAAAAGACGGAGACGCCGCGGGGGAGGGGGAAAACCTTTTCGCCGAAAAGGTTTTCCCCCTCCCCCGCACCCTTTCGAGGGCTTCGCATCTTCTCGGGTGGAGACCGGAAGGCTTGAAGCCCGCCGCCTCAGCCGCTTTTTTTTTAAGCTTGGGATCGGCGCAAGGCCGTTCACAAGCGATGAGCCGCAAGGAAGACGAACGGCGCGGGAGGGAGCGTACTTTTCGTACGTGACCGACCCGCGCCGCGAAGTCTGACACCGCGGATCGCGCTCGTGAACGGCCGTATTTTTTTTATTTTACACCCCTCATGACGTTCTGTTCAAATTTTTCCAGCATCGAGACGAACTGGCTCTCCACGAAGGGCTTGATGATGGGCTTGGCGAGGCTCATGTAGGGGATGTCGAGGGTGAGGGTGGTGGAAAAGTCCACGATGGTCTTTCCGGGGCCGCCCGGGCGCACCTTGGAGGAGCCCGAGTTCTGGCCGTTGCCCACGCCGGGGACGGGCGACCAGCTTATGCGGCCGGCTTCCTTGTCGAAGGAATACCGGGCCGCGTACACCACCGCCATGCCGTACTTGGCTATCCCCATCTTCTCCATGGTCCACTTGTAGGCGCCCTCGCCCATGTCCTCCAGCTTCTCCACCTTGGGGAAGAAGGAGCCCATCTTCCTCACGTCCGAAAAAATTCCGAAGGCCTTGTCGAAGTCGCAATCGAGCTTGATTTCCTTGGAAATCTGGACCGTTACCGTAAAAGACATGGGCCAAGCCTCCTCGTTTTTCTGGTTTGGGGCGCACCATGCGGCGCGCCGCGGTTTTCCGCAAGCCTTTCCGGGATACGAACGGGCGCCCGAAAGGTGCGGCCGGGAGCCGGGAGAAAATTATAACAAGGCGGGCGGTTCTTGCAAGAAATTAGCGGCCGGGCTAACATGGCCGCAACACTTACCCGGAAAAGAGGCCATGACGAAAAGCCCCAAAGACGACAGCCGCGAGGAGCCGGCGGAAGAAGCGCGGCCGGCCGCCGAAAATCAGCCCCGCCCCGGCGGGCAAACGGATTGCCCGCTTGACGCGGCGCCCGCGGCCGACGCCGGGGACGAAAAGCCCGGGGCCGCATGGGAAGCCCCGGTCCAGGGTCCGCCGGACTTTCCCTGGACCCTCCTGGCCCTCCTGGCGTTCCCGGCCGCCGCGCTTCTGGCCTGGTCCGACTCCTTTTCCGTCCCCTTTCTCCTGGACGACGGCTGGAACCTCTCCGGGAACCCGGGCCTGACGCGCCTGTGGCCGCCCTGGTGGGCCTGGCTGTACTCACGGGGCACGGGGCTCGCGGGGCGTCCCGTAACCGCCTTTACCTTCGCCTTGAACCACGCCGTTTCGGGCGGCGCGCCCTGGAGCTACCACCTCGTAAATCTTGCCATCCACATTCTTGCCGGCCTTGCCCTCTTCGGGCTCCTGCGCCGCGCCCTCTCCTTCCCCCGGCCCGAAGGCGCGCTCCTTACGCCCGGCAGGGCATCCGCCGCGGCCTTCTTCTGCGCGCTGGCGTGGCTCGTGCATCCCTTGACCATCCAGGCCGTCACCTACATCACCCAGCGCCTGGAGTCCCTGGCCGCGCTTTTCTACCTTGCAACCCTCTACGCCGCGGCCCGGAGCCTCGAGCCGGACGCCTCCCGGAAGGGGCGCGTCCTTTGGCGGGCGGCCTCCGCCGGGGCCTTTCTGCTGGCCGCCGGCTCCAAGGAGACTGCGGTCACGGCCCCCTTCGCCGTTCTCCTGTTCGATTGGACCTTCGCGGGCGGGAGCCTCAAGCGGATTTTCTCCCGCTCGGCCTGGCTCTACCTGGGCTTCGTCCCGGGCCTCGCCCTCCTCTTCCTGCTGGTGGCCACCGGCGACACCGCGGGCCACGCCTACGCCGGCAACCCGTCCTTCTCCGCCCTCGACTAAGCCCTC
>JAKAGN010000300.1 GCA_021815525.1 Deltaproteobacteria bacterium | reverse complement strand
GGGGGAGGGAGGGAAAACCCTTTTTTCAAAAGGGTTTTCCCTCCCTCCCCCGGACCCCCGCTATGGCGCTGCGCGTGCTCCGCACGCTCCGCGCGAATATATGAGGGCTTCGCATTCCAGCGCCCGGCAATCGTCGCGCGGAAATGGGGCCATAGGACAGGTTTCCACAAGCCGGCGCTCGCAAAAAAAAGAGGGAGGATGGCGGCGGGAGCGGGGCGAGCGGGCCTGTTGTGGGGAAAGAGCGCCTGTGGTAGAAGGAGGGTGAAAGCGGCTTGCGAGAAGATATGTACAACTGCCCGGAAGGACGGGGATTTCCCTGATGGCCCACTTCACCGATCCATTTGCGGCCTGGCGCGCGGATTTCTGGTGGCGCTGGAAAATTCCGCCCTTGCTGGCCGCCGCCTACGGACAGGTCCTCGTCCTGGGAATCCCGCCGGGACCGGCCCTTTTCCTCGTTTTTTCGGCGCTTTTGGTGGTGTCTGGAGCTGCGGCCTTCGGCTACGCGGTAAACGATCTCGCGGACCGGAAAAGCGACGAGGCGGCCGGAAAACCCAACGCCATGCGGCTCCTGACGGCGCGCCAGCGGGCCTTCGCGGTGGCGCTGCCGCTTTTGGCCGCGCTTTCGGCGGCGGCCCTGGCGGATTTCGGCCGGCCGGCGGTTTTGGTCCTGCTCCTGGAGTTCGCCCTGGCCGCCGCGTATTCGTTGCCCCCGGCGCGCCTGAAGGCCCGGGGCTTCGCCGGGGTGCTGGCCGAGGCGGCGGCGGTCCTGGCCCTGCCGTGCCTCGTCATCGTCCTGGCCTTCTCCCACCGGGCCGCCGCCGCGCCCTTGCGGGCGCTCATCTTCGACGCCTTTATCCTGGCGCACTGCCTCGCCTCCGGCATAAAGGGCATCCTCTCCCACCAGGACCTTGACCGCGAAAACGACCGGGCCGCGGGGCTGGCCACATTCGGCGCGCTTATCGAGCACGCCCGGATCCGCCGCATACTGGCCTTTTGGTGCTACCCGGCGGAGCTGGCGGCGCTTTGCGGCGCGGCGGCCGCCGTGTACCCGGCCGCGCCCCTGGTGCTTCCGGTTTTCGTGCTCTACGCTTCGATGGAGCTTTCGAAGATGGGCATGGGCTGGCGCGTTACAATAGGCGCGGGCCAGATACGCTACCTCCCCTTTTTCAACAACTTCTTCCAGGAGTTGACGTGGCCCCTTACGCTGGCCTTTTCGCTGGCCGTGGCGCATCCTATCCTTGCGGTCCTGCCGCTTTTCCAGGTTCTCCTCTTTTTCGGCAACATCCCCCAGCAGATGGAGGAGTTCCTGCGCTTGAACGAGTCGTGGAAAAAACGCCACGCAGACCTTCATGTCAGCCGGAAGCGCCGCGAAATCGAGGCCATACAGCATTCGGACCGCTATACGCGCGGGAGAAAATGACATGATGAACCACGCCCACGTCGACGCGGCCCTGTTCGGGACGATCCTGACCCTCCTCGTCTACGCGGTCAAGTGGGTCGCAGGCCTCTCGTTTCCGGCCACCATCATCCACCTCCCCACCTTTCTTGTGATCTGGACGGGATCTTACCTTGTCCTGTACGCGGTGTTCCTCTGGCTTTGGAGCCGGTCCTGAAACCCGGCCGCCGCCCGCAAAATCCCGGACTTGAAATATCGCAGGCATGGGGGAACGAGGGAGACATCTCCATCAGAAACAAGCCTCCCCTGCCCCCAAAAGCGGCGCCCGGAGACGGAACCCCTTGCGGGCCGCGCCTCTCCAAATCCCCAACATCTTCAATTTTTTTTCTTGACATCCACAAGATGTAGTAGTAAGCTTCCTTTCATCGATTCACCATCAAGATGAAAACCTTAGGTTCATTTCAAGAGCTTTTCGCATCGACGGAAGGGGTGTCTTTTCTCTCCGGCTGGACTCTTATTCTCAAAATCCAACAACTCCACGCGAGGCAGACATGTTCGAGGAAATTCGGAAGCGCGACGGAAGGGTGGTCCCCTTCGACTCCGGAAAGATCAGCGGCGCCATCGAGAAGGCGGGAAAGGCCACCGGCGAGTTCGGCCTCCGGGAAGCCAGGAAGATGACGCTCAGGGTCCTCACCATCGCCCACGAAATGCGCATGGGGCCGGTTCTCGACGTGGAGGAGCTGCAGGACGTGGTGGAACGCGTGCTCCTGGACTCGCCCTTCTACAAGAGCGCCAAGGCCTACATCCTCTACCGGGAGCAGCACGCGCAGCTAAGGAAGTTGACGGCCGAGGCCCGGATCGACCTGGTGGACCACTACATCGAAAAGAAGGACTGGAAGGTGAGGGAGAACAGCAACATGTGCTACTCCCTCCAGGGGCTCAACAACTACATCTCCTCGGACATCACGGCCGACTACTGGCTGAACAAGATCTACCCCCCCGAGATCCGCGACGCCCACAGGGGCGGCGACCTCCACATCCACGACCTCTCGCTCCTTTCGGTCTACTGCGTGGGCTGGGACCTCCAGGACCTTCTCGCGGAGGGCTTCAAGGGCGTGGCCGGCAAGGTGGAGAGCGCGCCCCCCAAGCACCTCAGAAGCGCCTTAGGGCAGATCGTGAACTTTTTCTATACCTTGCAGGGCGAGGCCGCGGGCGCGCAGGCCATCTCCTCCTTCGACACGCTTCTCGCCCCCTTCATCCGCTACGACAAGCTCTCCTACGCCGAGGTGAAGCAGGCCCTCCAGGAGTTCGTGTTCAACATCAACATCCCCACACGCGTGGGCTTCCAGACCCCCTTCACCAACATAACCTTGGACCTCGCGCCGGCCCCCACCCTGAAGGACGAGCCCGTGGTGATCGGCGGCCGCCGCCACCCCACCGACACCTACGGAGGGTTCCAGGCCGAGATGGACGTCTTAAACCGCGCCTTCGCCGAGGTCATGATGGAGGGCGACGCCAAGGGCCGCGTCTTCACCTTCCCAATCCCCACCTACAACATCACGAAGGACTTCGACTGGGACAACGAGAAGCTCGCGCCCGTGTGGAACATGACGGGAAAGTACGGCATCCCCTACTTCTCTAACTTCGTGAACTCCGACATGTCCCCGGACGACGCCCGCTCCATGTGCTGCAGGCTCAGGCTCGACAAGCGCGAGCTTCACAAGCGCGGCGGCGGGCTCTTCGGCGCGAACCCCCTCACGGGCTCCATCGGCGTGGTGACCTTGAACATGCCGCGCCTGGGCTACCTGGCCAAGAGCGAGAAGGACTTCTTCGCCCGCTGCGACGCCCTTCTTTCGCTTGCCGCAGAAAGCCTCGCCATCAAGCGCAAGATACTGGAAAAGTTCACCGAAAACGACCTGTACCCCTACTCCTCCTTCTACCTCCGCAAGGTCAAGGAGTCCACCGGCAGCTACTGGACCAACCACTTCTCAACCGTGGGCGTCATCGGCATGAACGAGGCCTGCCTCAATCTCCTGGGCTGCGACATCGGATCCGAACCCGGCCGCGCCTTCGCCCTCCGGGTCATGAACCACGTGCGCGAGCGCCTCACCGCGCTCCAGACCGAGACCGGCGAGATGTTCAACCTGGAGGCCACCCCCGGCGAGGGCACCTCCTTCCGCCTGGCCATCATCGACAAGAAGCGCTACCCGGAGATCCTCTGCGCCAACGAGACCGACCTCGAAAAGGGCGCCGCGCCCTTCTACACCAACTCCACCCAGCTTCCCGTGAACTTCACCGACGACCTCTTCGAGACCCTGGATCTCCAGGACGAGCTGCAGACCCGCTACACCGGCGGCACCGTGCTCCACATATTCCTGGGCGAGCAGGTCCCGGACCCCGAATCCGTGAAAAGCCTCGTCAAGAAGATCACCTCCGGCTACCGGCTACCCTACCTCACACTTTCGCCCACCTTCTCGGTGTGCCCGTCCCACGGCTACCTGACGGGCGAAAAACCCGTCTGCCCCACCTGCGAAAGCAAGACCGAGGTCTACTCCCGCGTGGTGGGCTACCTCCGGCCCGTGGGCCAGTGGAACGACGGCAAGCAGGCCGAGTTCGCCCTCCGCAAAACCTTCCAGGTGGCGTGAGGGAAAAACAAAAGAATGCCTCCGGCGGCCGGGGAGACTACGTCCCCCCGGACCCCCGATAATGGCTACGCGTGCTGCGCACGCTCCGCGGCGTTTGGGCTTCGCATCCGGCCGCTTGCGGACTTGCCGTCCGGAGACGGTTTCCAAAAGACTTGAGGAAGGGATGGATGGCGGTCTGAGGCCAGGCTGGAAGAGCTCTGCGAAGCCCTCATGGTGCCGCGTGGCCCGTTTGCGAAGCAAACGGGCCACGCGCTGAATAAGGGAGGTCCGGGGGCGGTTTGCGCCCCCGGC
>JAKAGN010000299.1 GCA_021815525.1 Deltaproteobacteria bacterium | reverse complement strand
TTTGGAAGGGGGAGGGGGTGCGGGGGAGGGGAAACCCTTTTGAAAAAAGGGTTTCCCCTCCCCCGCGGGTCCTCTCTCTTTGAACGCATCTTGTCATGAAGCCGCGGCCGCGCGAGCCGCCCGCGGAAAAGAAGAGGAGAACGCAATGCACCTTTCCGCCTGGCACGCCTGGGTCGTGGCGAGCCTCATCCTCTTCATCCTGGAAATCTTCACCCCCGGCTTCATCCTGGGGGTCCTGGCGCTGGCCTGCATCCCCTGCGCCTTGGTTGCGGCCCTCAATTTCTCCGCCGCCGTCCAGCTCGTCCTCTTCGCCGTCCTCGCCATTCTTCTGGCCCTCTTCGTAAGGCCCGTCGTCCTCAAGTACCTGCACCGGCGGGGGCCGGAGGTAAGGACCAACGTGGACGCCCTTTCGGGGCGGGCCGGCATCGTGGTGGAGGCCCTGGATCCCATGACGGGCAAGGGCCGGGTCAAGGTGGGCGGCGAGGACTGGAAGGCCGCGAGCGCCGACGGCCTGCCCATCGAGGCCGGCGGCCGCGTGCGGGTGCTCCGGGTGGAGGGCTGCACGGTGATCGTTTCTCCGCTTGCGGACGATCCCGGAGACGATGCGGCATGATCATCATGGGCCTTCTCGTTATCGTGGCGGTGCTTGCGATTCTCCTGGCCAGGCGCTGAGGCCGTGGCTCTTTTCCCGATTACCCGAAGAAAAAAAGGAGCGCGACATGCAGGCAATCATTTTTCTCTTCATGATATTGGTGGTTTTGGCGGTAGTTTTCGTGGCCAAGGGCTTCAAGATCATCCAGCAGTCGGAGACAATGGTGATCGAGCGCCTGGGCCGCTACGACCGCACGCTAAGCTCCGGCGTCAACATGATCTGGCCCGTGGTGGACCGGCCCCGCACCATCGAGTGGAAGTACGTGAAAAGCGACGTGGCCGGCCGCCCCATAATCCGCCGGGAGACCTTGAGCCGCATAGATCTCCGGGAAACGGTCTACGACTTCCCCCGCCAGAACGTCATCACCCGCGACAACGTGGCCATCGAGATCAACGCGCTCCTATATTTCCAGATAACGGACCCCAAGCGGGCCATATACGAGGTGGCGAACCTGCCTGACGCCATCGAGAAGCTCACCCAGACCACGCTCCGTAACATCATAGGCGAGCTGGACCTCGACCACACCCTAAGCTCGCGGGATACCATCAACAACAAGCTCCGCGCCATCCTGGACGAGGCCGCCGACAAGTGGGGCGTCAAGGTCAACCGGGTGGAGCTCCAGGACATCATCCCGCCCGCCGACGTGAAGGGCGCCATGGAAAAGCAGATGCGGGCCGAGCGGGACCGCCGCGCCGCCATCCTGGAGGCCGAGGGCGCCAAGCAGTCCAGCATCCTCCAGGCCGAGGGCGTGCAGCAGTCCGAGATCAACCGGGCCGAGGGCTTCAAGCGGGCCATGATCTTAAAGGCCGAGGGCGAGGCCGAGGCCCGCATCAAGGTGGCCCAGGGCGAGGCCGAGTCCGTGCGCCTGATCACCCAGGCCATCCAGGCCTCGGGCGGCAACCCAGCCTCCTACCTGATCGCCCTGAAATACATCGAGGCCCTCCGGGACATGGTCTCCGGCAAGGACAACAAGGTGGTCTACCTCCCCTACGAGGCCACGGCCCTCCTAGGCTCCGTGGGGGCCATCAAGGACATATTCCCGAAGATACCCGGCTGAAAAACAAAAGCGCCACAGGCTTCCGGGGAGACTACGTCCCCCCGGACCCCCGATAATGGCTCCGCGTGCGAAGCACGCGGAGCGGTTTTATGAGGGCTTCGCATTAGAACGGTCGACAATTGATGCGCGGAAGAGGGGCTCAACATGCAGCCGGTAAGGGCCGGAGCGTGTTGGAGCGATTAAAAGGATGGAATTTCAGGTTGTTGGAAGCGTTCAATTTTTGAACGTTCAAAAATTGAACGCTTCCGCAGGAAAAGTGAAGAACGCGGACCCAAGCGTTCATTTTTTGAACGCTTATATGTTAACATCTTAAAATTTATGATGATCGCCATTGAAACATCCACCATAACTTTAACAATGTGCGATGCTTGACGGCGGGCTGGGGCGCTGGGGGATATTTTCGGGGATTAGCGGAGAGCCCCTCTGCCGCGCGGCGCTTGCCGGGCGGTGGATCGCGTTGCCCTCCATAATCTGCGTGACGGATTGCGAAGCAATCCGTCACGCCAATATCGGGGGTCCGGGGGGACGTAGTCTCCCCGGCCGCCGGAGGCATTCTTTGCTTTTGCCTTTTACGCGATTTCCACCAGAAGGTAGCGGCGGGTGCCGCCCGGGGCCTGGACGGAGACCTCGTCGTCCACCTTTTTGCCTAGGAGTCCGCGGCCCAAGGGGGAGGTGACGGAGATCCTTCCCTTGTTGACGTCGGATTCGTCCGGCCCCACCAGCTGGTAGCGCACCTCCTCGCCGGAATCCACGTTTTCCAAGACCACGATGTTGCCGAACAGGGCCTTGTCCTTGCTGGTTTTGGCCGGATCTATAACCTCGGCGTGGGCGATCTTGTGCTCTAGCTCCTGGATGCGGCCGCCGATGAAGCTCTGTTTCTCCTTGGCGGCCGCGTACTCGGCGTTTTCGGAGAGATCTCCGTGGGCGCGGGCGGTTTCGATGGCGAGGATGTTGGCCGGCCGCTCCACTGTCTTCAAGCGGCTGAGCTCGGCTTTGAGGGCCGCGAGGCCTTCCGCGGTGATGGGTACTCGATCCACTGTGAACGGCTCCTTGTGGCGGCCCGGCGCTGAGATTGCCGGCCGGCGCCGGGAAAAAATCCGGGGCGCGGCATTGGATGAGCCGCGCCCCTTTGTTGCACGATGGGGTTATAGGTATTTTTCCGCAAGTATCTCGGCGATCTGGACCGCGTTGGTGGCCGCGCCCTTCCTTATGTTATCCGCCACCACCCACATGTTGATGCCGTTATCTATGGATTCGTCCTCGCGGATGCGGCCCACGTAGGTGAGGTCCTGGCCGGCCGCGTCGATGGCCAGGGGGTAGACGGCGTTTTGCGGATCGTCCACAACCTTGACTCCGGGCGCGGAGGCGAGAAGCTTCTTGACCTCCGCGGGCGTGATCTTTTCGCGGGTCTCGATGTTCACCGCCTCTGAGTGGCTGTAGAAGACCGGGACCCGGACCGTGGTGGCCGTGACGGCTATGTCGTGGTCCTCCAGTATCTTGCGGGTCTCGTTCACCATCTTCATCTCTTCCTTGGTGTAGCCGTTCGCGCCGAAGACGTCGATGTGCGGCAGGCAGTTGAAGGCGATGCGATGCGGGTAGACCTTGTGCTCCATCGGGGCGCCCGCGGCCCAGGCCTTCATCTGCTCGGTAAGCTCCACGATGGCCTTCTGGCCCGTGCCGGAGACGGCCTGGTAAGTGGATACCACGATGCGCTTTATGCCCGCCTTCTTGTGGATGGGGCAAAGGGCCACCACCATCTGGATCGTTGAGCAGTTGGGGTTGGCGATGATGCCCTTCTTGGTGTAGCCCGCCACGGCGTGGGGGTTGACCTCCGGCACCACGAGGGGAACATCGGGGTCCATGCGCCAGGCCGAGGAGTTGTCCACCACCACCGCTCCGGCGGCCGCAGCGATGGGGGCGAAGCGCTGGCTGGTGCCGCCGCCCGCCGAGAAGAGGGCGATCTCGACGCCTTTGAAGGAGTTCTCGTCCATCACCTCCACGGGATGGTCCTTGCCCTTGAACTTAAGGGTGCGGCCGCGGGAGCGGTCCGAGGCCAGAAGCCTTATGTTTCCAACCGGAAAATCGCGCTCCTCGAGGCAGGCGATCATCTGGTTTCCCACCGCGCCGGTGGCGCCCGCAACCGCTACGCTGAACTTGCGTGACATGGCCTGTGTCCTTGAATGCGTTCCTTGAGGTTGAGCTTTACTCCGCGGCGTACAAGGCGATCAGGTCCCCCACCTCGGAGGTGGAGTGGCCCATCTTGCCCGCGCCCACGTCCTTGATGTCGTTTTTCAAGGCCTTCATGACGGCCCGCTCGATGCGCGCCGCGGCCTTGGCCTCCCCAAGGGTCTCCAGCATGAGCTGGCCGGCCGAGATGGCCGCTATGGGGTTTATGACGCCCATTCCGGTGTACTTGGGGGCCGAGCCGCCGATGGGCTCGAACATGGAGACGCCTTGGGGGTTGATGTTGCCGCCCGCCGCTATCCCCATGCCGCCCTGGATCATGGCGCCCAGGTCGGTTATGATGTCGCCGAACATGTTGTCGGTGACGATGACGTCGAACCACTCGGGGTTCTTCACCATCCACATGCAGGTGGCGTCCACGTGGGCGTAGTCCGCCTTGATATCCGGGTACTCCTTGGCC
>JAKAGN010000298.1 GCA_021815525.1 Deltaproteobacteria bacterium | reverse complement strand
GCCAGATGCCGGGGAAATCCATGAACCGGACGTCCACGGCCTTGACCTTGTTGTCCTTGGCGAAGCTCAACACATCTTTCGGCTTCATCTTGTTTGACTTCCTTTCTTGGGTTGATTTCGCGGTACCGATTTTTTCCGCGACGTTTCGCGCGGCCGGGGCTTGCGCCGCGCCGTTATTTCTCCGGGCCCCGAAACGGCGCCGCGGCGGAGGCGGAAAAGCTGGGAGAAGATGCGGAATCCGCCCCTCCCAGCCCCTCAGCATCCGCCGTCTGGCGGTTTCCGGAACTCCGGCCTTGGTGTTCGATCCTTGAATACTTCGGCCGGCCTATAATGCTTCCGAGCCCTTCTCGCCGGTCCTCACCCTCACCGCTTCCATGACCGGCAGGACGAATATCTTGCCGTCGCCTATCTTCTCGGTGTTGGCGGCCTTGCGGATGGTTTCGACAACCTGGTCGGCCTGGGCGTCGTCCACGATTATCTCGATCTTCACCTTGGGGACGAAATCCACCACGTACTCGGCCCCGCGGTAGATCTCCTTGTGCCCCTTCTGGCGGCCGAAGCCCTTGACCTCGTAAATGGTCATGCCCTTGATCCCGATTTCGTTCAGCGCCTCCTTCACCTCGTCCAGCTTGAAGGGCTTGATTACGGCCTCGATTTTTTTCATGGTTTCTCTCCTTCGGGCGGAGGCCGGGAATGATCCCGGCCTCCCGGGGGTCCATTGAAACTACATCCGGTAGCCGACCTCGCTGTGCTGAGTGAGGTCCATTCCGTTGAACTCGTCCTCGCGGCTGGCGCGCATTCCGATGGTCTTGTCGATGACCTTTGCTATGACGAAGGACAGGACAAGCGAGTAGGCGATGGCGGAGAAGGCCCCGACGGCCTGGATGCCGAACTGCCTGGGGTTGCCGAAGAAAAGCCCGTCGAATTGGCCGTAGGTCTTGCAGGCGAAAAGCCCCGTGGCCAGGGCTCCCCAGAGCCCGCCGGCCCCGTGCACGCCCACCACGTCGAGGGCGTCGTCATAGCCCAGTTTCGATTTGGCCACAATGGCGAAGTAGCAGATCACCCCCGCCCCGGCCCCTATCAGGATGGAGGATACCGGGCCCACGAATCCGGCGGCCGGGGTGATGGCCACCAGGCCCGCCACTGCGCCCGAGGCGGCGCCCAGGGTGGTGGGTTTGCCCTGGTAGAGCCATTCCGCGATTACCCAGGCCACCGCCGCGGTGCCGGCGGCGATGTGGGTCACGAAGAGCGCCATGGAGGCCTGGCCGTTCGCGGCGAGCGCGCTTCCGGCGTTGAAGCCGAACCAGCCGAACCAGAGTATCCCCGCGCCTAAAACCGACATGGGCACGTTATGGGGATGCATCTGGTCCGTGCCGTGGCCCATGCGCTTTCCCACCACGAGCGCGCACACCAGGGCCGCGCAGGCCGAGTTTATGTGGATTACGGTGCCGCCCGCGAAGTCGAGGGCCCCAAGCTTGCCGATTCCGAGCCAGCCGCCGCCCCAGACCCAGTGGCAGACGGGAAAGTACACGAGGATGGTCCACAGCGTGGTGAAGGCGAGGTAGGCCGAGAACTTCATGCGCTCGGCGAAGGCGCCGGTGATGAGGGCCGGCGTGATGATGGCGAACATGAGCTGGAAGGAGCAGAAAAGGATGTGGGGTATGGTCTTGGAGTAGGGCCCGGCCGCGAGCCCCACGTTCTGGAGGCCTAAAAAGTTGAGCCCGCCTATGAAGCCGCCCACGTCATCGCCGAAGGAAAGCGAGTAGCCGAAAAGAACCCACAGTATGGCCACCACGCCCAGCAGGATGAAGCTCTGCATGATGGTTGAGAGCACGTTTTTGGTTCGGACGAGGCCTCCGTAGAACATGGCGAGTCCCGGCGTCATGAACATGACCATGGCGGACGCGGCCAGCATCCATGCCACGTCCCCGGAGTTGATGGAATCCATCTTGATTGTCTCCCTTAGATTTAAGTTTGTTTGCCGTCAATAATCCCGCCGCGTCCAGCGGACGCAGCCGGAACCGCCCGTAACGGGAGGCGGCCGCGGGTCCTCACGGTGGCGCCGTAAACCGTGAATGCCGCGGTCGTTCCCTCAGGCCTTTCTCGTCTCGGCCAGCACCGAAAGGAGGTCCTCCCGGATCCGGGAGGACCTCTCGTCGTCCAGCTTCTGGCCGTCCGTATCACGAACGAAGAATACGTCGAACACCCGGTCGGCCTTGGTGGAGATTTTCGCCACCCGGATGTCCACCCCCCCGCGGAAGAAGGTCCGGGTGAGGGCGTGGAGGAGGCCCGGCCGGTCGTCGGCCTCCACCTCGAAGATCGTGAAAAAACCGGATGATTCGTCGTCCACCCGGACATGCTCCGGCTCGCCCAGGCTCGTCGCGGCCCGCGCGCCGGACGCGGCCCGCTTGCGGGCCAAGGCCTCGAAGAGGTCCAGCTCCCCCTTGATGGAGGCGTTCAAGTCGCGCTCCACCTTGGCCCAGGTCTCCTTCTCGAACAGGGCGTCGGGCGGGGGGCATACGTGAAACGTGTCCAGGGCCGTGCCGTTGTGCCAGGTGTATATCTCTGCGTCCAGGATGGAGACCCCGTGGAGCGAAAGGGCTCCGGCGATCCTGGAAAAGAGCCCCGGGGCGTCCTTGGCGGCCACGGTCACGAGCCGCAGGTTTTCCGCGTGGTTCCCCTTTGCCGAAAGGACGGCCGGCGCATCCGGCGACAGGCGCCGCCAGAGCCCGGCGTGGGCGGCCATCTCGGAGGCCGGCTCGTTGTGCCTGTAGCGGGGCGACATGGCGAGGAAAAGCTCCTCCCCTTCCTTGCGGGAGAAATCCCCGGGAAGAAGCGAGAGGAACTCCTCCCTCTTGGCCTCCTCCATCTCCAGGTTGCGCCGGGCCGCGAGGTTTCCGGAGAGGGGGTCGCCCGAGACCAGGGCCTTGTGGGCCTTGGAGAAAAGCTCCCTAAGAAGGCTCCTTGTCCAGTCGGTGTTGGCGTTGGGCCCCGTGGCCATGGTGTCGGCGAGGGACAGGAGGTAGAGCATCCGAAGGTTCATCACGCTTCCCACCTTGCGGGCGAACGAGAGGATGGTTTCCTCGTCGTTCAAGTCGCGCCGGGATGCGGTCTTGGCCATCAGAAGGTGCTCCCGAACCAAAAACTCCACGGTCTCCACATGGTGGGCGGGGTACTTCATGCGCGCGAGGATCACCCGCGAAAGGCGGGCGCCCGCCGTGGAGTGGTTTTCCGCCGCCGATTCCACGCCCTTGCCCACGTCGTGGAGGAGCCCCGCCAGGTAGAGTATCCGCTTGGGGGAGACGTCCCGGAACACGTCCGCCACCATGGTGTCCTCGCTTTTTGCGAAGTCCTTCAGCATCCGGACGGTCATGAGGGAGTGGATGTCGGTGGGATAGAGATGGTACTCGGTGAACTGGACCCTGTGCACTATGCCGGCGAACTCCGGTATGAAGGCCTGGAGATAGCCGGTGTCACGCATCTCCTCCAGGGCGTCGGCGCTGTCCGTTGCGCCGGCGCGCAGCACCGTCTCGAAGGCGGCCACGGCCGCCTGGTCGCCCCGGAAGGTATCACTTATGAGGGACAGGCTTTCCCGCACGCGGCGCCTGGCCGAGACCGAAAGCCCCACCCCCAGGCGGGCGCTTTCGGCGAAAATCCGGGCGAGCGACAGGGGCGAGGCCAGGACCGCGCGAGGCGAAGCAAAATCAAGCCCGCCCTTTTCCATGCGTATGCCCTCGCTCTCGGGCTCGGGCATCCTTTTCCGCGCTGGCTTTTCCGGGGCCGCCGTCTTCACCGTGGACTGGAAGAGGGCGTGGATGCGGTCCATGTGGCCTGAAAGGACCGATAAAAAACGTTCGATCCCGGCCCGGTCCCTCTCGTCGGCGAACCCCAGGGCGGCCGCCAGGGACTTCTGGTACTCGAGATAGAGCATGTCGTTCTTGCGGCCCGAGGCCATGTGCAGGTGGTTCCGCACGTTCCATACGAAGGACAGGGCCTGCGTAAGGCCGGCCGCCTCCTCGGGGGTCAGGACCTCCTTTTTCGCCAGCTCGGAGGCGTCCCGCACGCCGGCCAGGATCCGGCCCATCCAGAGCATGGAGTGGTAGTCGCGGAGGCCTCCGGGGCCTTCCTTCAGGTGGGGCTCCAGGATGTGCGGGGTGTCCCCGTAGCGGGCGTGGCGGGAGCGGCCGGACTTCACCAGCCAGTCCAGGTAGCTTTTGCGGTGCTTCTTCAAGAGGCTTCCGTCCAGCTCCTCCTGGAGCCTGGAGTAAAGGCGCGAGGCCCCGCACACGAAGCGGGAGTCGAGAAGCGGGGTCAATATCTCGTAGTCCCTGGCCGCGAGCTTCACGGTCTCCTTGAGGCTCCTC
>JAKAGN010000297.1 GCA_021815525.1 Deltaproteobacteria bacterium | reverse complement strand
CCCATGCTTATTTTATGTCCGGCCGCGCCAGAGTTCAAGCCCCAATCGCATCTGATGATGAACCGGTGACGCCCCGATCCAAATGCCTGCTGTGGAGGAAATGGCAGAATTTACCGCAAATAAAAGGCCTTATGGCAGGGATGATGTCGCGGCGGGGAACCCGGATGGGGGAGGGGAGAGCCCGTGAGAGCTGATGGGCTCCCCTCCCCCCGTGCTGATGGCTGTTACATGGGGTTCAAGACCACACGGCGGTTTTGCGCGCGGCCTTCGGGGGTGGCGTTGTCGGCCACGGGTTTTTCCATGCCGAAGCCCACGGCGTTGAGGCGGTCCGCCGCGATGCCCTTCTTTTCGAAGTAGGCCTTCACCGCGTTTGCGCGGCGTTCGGAAAGCTTCTTGTTGTAAGCGGGCTTCCCGACGCTGTCGGTGTGGCCTTCGATGGCGATCTTAAGCCCCGGGTTCTCCTCGAGGACCTTGACGGCCTCGTCCAGGATGGAGAAGTACTCGGGCTTGATATCGGCCTTGGCGGTGTCGAAGAGAAGCCCCTTCAGTATCCAGCAGCCGTTGGCGTCCACCGGGGCGCCCTTGGGGGTGCCGGGGCACTTGTCCAGCTCGTCGATGACGCCGTCACCGTCGCTGTCCTTGGGTGCGGGTGCGGCGGCCGGCTCGGGAGCCGGAGCCGGAGCCGGGGCTTCCTCCACCGCCTCGGAGGCGGCGGCTTCCTGGGCCGGGGCGGCCGAGGCGGCCTGGACCGGTGCGGAGGCTTCCAGGAAGACCTTCTCCACGAAATCGGTGACGCCCTCGGGGGTCAGGACGTCGGCGGCCTTGACGGCGAAGCCGCAGCCGGCGGCCTGGGCCATTTCCTTCAGGGTCTGGGCGCCCTTGGCGTCGTCGCCCACCTGGATGGTGTAGAGGCACAGCCGGTCGCCGAAGGCGGCCTTCATGGCGCGGGCCGACTCGACTGGCTTCTTGTCCTGGCCCATGCCGTCGCTAACCACTATCACAACGATCCGGCCCGCGGCGGCGGCAAGGTCCTTGGCCGCGCCGTCCACGCCGGAGGCCAGCGGGGTCCGGCCGCTGGCGTGGCACACCTTGTTCACGAGGGCGGAGCGCATGTCGTCGGGATTGTACTGGCTAAGGCCGTAAACGAGGTCGGTCCTGCAAAGGAAGGGGTTCAGGGTGTTTCCCACGGTGCGGAGGCCCGCCTTGGCGTCGTAGTCCCGGGGAAGGGACTGGATGAGGCCGTCCACAACGTCCTTGGCGGTGAGGAACTTGCGCTCGCCGTTATAGGAGTCGTCCATTGTTGAGGATGCATCGAAAAGTATAAGGAAGTTGTCGGTCTTCTTGACGTAGGCGCCTTCCTTCACTGCCTGTGCGAAATCCTTGATGGGTTTGGGCCCCCGCACCTGATTCATAACGCATCCGGCGGCCAAAAAAAGGGCGGCCAGAACGCAGGCGGCGAGGAGAATTCTTTTGTTCATGATATTTTCTCCTTTTTTGGTTGTGGGTGACGGCAAGACGGCGGGCTTTCGTTAGCCCGCCCAGCCACTGTCCGGTTGAAAGCGATAGCATAGATAAGGCCTTCCATCAAGCCCGCCATCGGTTGCGCCATTTACAGCCGGAAGAGCCACTGAAGCGCGCCGCGCTTCTTTTCTATGGCGGCCTCCGGGCAGACTTCCATGCAGCAGTAACACCGGATGCACTTGTCATAATCGTAAGTCGGGCGCTTTGCGCCTTCCGCGGCCTTCGAGATGGCCCCGCCGGGGCATATCTTCATGCACTGGTAGCACAGGGTGCATATACCTTCCCGCGGCAGGGGGCGGTCGATGGAAAGGTTCTTGAACCGCTTGCTGGTGAAGGGCCAGCGGACCATGTTGGACATGAAGGAGCCCCGCGAGGGGGAGAGCGGCTTTCCGCCCAGGTCCGCCATCTTGGCCCCCACGATCTCGATCTCCTCGGGCGAGCGGGCGCCGAAGCCGCGCTCGAAGCCCTTCACCACGGTGTAGGCCTTCTTGGGGTCGAGGCCGGCGGCGGTGACGGCCACCCAGTCCAGGGCCACGGCGTCCATCGACGCCAGGACCGCGTTCATGGGCGCGGCGGTGCCGGCTGTTCCCGGCCCTTCCCCCTCCATGGCCAGTATGGCGTCCATGAGATGTATTATCTCCATGGGCTTTCCGAAGCCCTCGTGAAGGGCCCCGTAGAGGTCCATGAGAAAGTCGCAGAACTCGTTAGGGCCCGGGAGCTTGACGTGCATCTTGCTTTTTCCCAGCCCCGGTATGGCGCCGAAGAGGTTCTTCACCGCCGCCGTTATGTAGGTCAACCCGTGGGTCTTGAACTTGGGCAGGTTCACGCTCATGTCGCAGCCGAAAAAGGCCTCGCATATCTCGATCCTTTTGAACTTGCGCCCCGCCTCGTAGACCAGGGTCCCCGTCTTTTCAACGTCCGCCACCTCCACATTCTCCTCGGCCACGATGCGGCCGAAATCGGTTTTCTTCAAGGTCCGCTCCAGGGAGTGGATGGAGGGCGACTCGATCAAGACCGGGGTTCCGCCGGAGGCCTTTATGAGCCGCACCGCGGCCCGGAAGAACTCCGGGTGGGTGGTGATGGCCCGGTCGGCCGCGGCGGGGATGAGGAGGTTCGGTTTCACCGCGATCCTCTTGCCGGAAAACGAGGCCGGGTCGAAGCCGATGTTTGCGAGGCTGGCGCGCAAGGCGGCGTCCAGGGCTTCCGGCGCGTAGGTGTCGCAGCGCAGGAGGGAAACGGTGGCCGTCTTCATTGGAGGTCTCCTTCAAGGGATGGTGGTGGAAGCTGGCTCCGGGCTTTCGGGGACGGCTGGGTCCCCGGTCCGCCGGGTGGAAAGGCCCTTCCTCAAGCGGTCGAAAAAGACATAGATCACGGGAGTGATGAGAAGCGTAACGGCCTGGGAGACGATAAGCCCGCCGCACACGGCGAGGCCCAGGGGCTGGCGGGCCTCGCCGCCTGCGCCGTAGCCCAGGGCCACGGGAAGTATTCCCATGAAGGCCGAGATGGTGGTCATCATTATGGGCCGGAAGCGGGTGAGGGCCCCCTTGTGGATGGCTTCCTGGGGGTCCATGTTCTCGTTCCGCTCGGCCGCCAGCGCGAAGTCGATCATCATGATGGCGTTTTTCTTCACGATGCCCACCAGCATGATGACCCCCACGAAGCCGTAGAGGTTGAGCTCCGCCCCGAATATGTGCAGGGCCGCGAGGGCCCCCAGGGCCGCCGACGGCAGGCCGGCCAGGATGGTCAGGGGATGGATGAAGCTTTCGTAGAGTATCCCCAGGATGAGGTAGATGACGGCCACGGCCGCCAGGAGCAGGTAAAGAAGGCTCTTGATGGAGCTTTGGAAGGCCTCGGCCGTTCCCTCGAAGCGGGCCGGGACGTCGGGGGGCACCATCCTGGCCGCGAGCGCCTTCACGGCCGCGGTGGCCTCGGAGAGGGAGACCCCGGCGGCCGTGTTGAAGCTCACCGTCACCGACGGAAGCTGGCCGGAATGGTTCACCTGGAGGGGCCCGAAGCCCCGCCGCAGCCGGGTCACCTCGGAAAGCGGCACCATGGAGCCGCTTTGGGACTTGACGTAAAGCCACGCAAGGGACTCGGGCGTCTGCTGGAAGGACGGCTCAAGCTCCACTATGACCTTGTACTCGTCCGTGGCCGCGTCGATGGTGGAAACCTGGCGGGAGGAGAAGCCCGAGTAGAGGACGTTCTGGATGTCCTCGGGGCTCACCCCGAGGACCGCCGCGCGGTCGCGGTCGATTTCGAGGTTCACCTCGGGATTTTTCATCATGAGGTCGTTCGATACATCCCGGATCTGGGGGAGGTCCATCATCTTCCGGGTGAGGGCGTCGGCCACCGCGTAGAGCTTCCGGGTGTCGGTGCCCTGAAGGGTGAACTGGTAGGGGGCGTCGGTACGCCGGGTTCCCACGTCGATGGGCGGCGGGTTGCTCATGAAGACTTGGAGCCCGGGGATTTTCGTGACCTTGGGCCTCAGATCAGCGATGATCCGGTCGGCGTTCCTCTTGCGCTCCTTGATGGGTTTCAGGCGCGCGAAGATGGTGCCTGAGTTCATGGAGCCCGAGCCCACGATGGGCATGGCGGAGGTTACGTCGGGGTCGGAGTCTATGATGTCCGCCGCCTCGATCATCTTTTTCTTCATGGCCTCAAAGGAGATGCCCTGGTCGGCGCGGACCCGGCAGATGAAGAGGCCCCTGTCCTCCGAGGGTATGAAGCCCTTGGGGGAGATTGTGAAGAGATGGTAGCTCCCCCACAGGGTGGCGAAGAAGACGAGGACCGTCACGAACTTGTGCCGGAGCGCCAGCACCAGCAGCCTGTCGTAGGCCCGGGCGAAGACGCCGA
>JAKAGN010000296.1 GCA_021815525.1 Deltaproteobacteria bacterium | reverse complement strand
GTACTGGCACAGGCAGACGTCCGTGATGACCACAAGCTCCGGGACCTTGTCCTTGATGGCGGCCACGGCCCTCTGGACGATGCCGTTTTTCGCGTAGGCGGCCGTGCCGAAGGGGTCCTTTTTCTCGGGCACGCCGAAGAGCATGACGGCCGGAACGCCCAGGTCTAAGGTCTCCTTGGCGGCCTTCACGAGAAGGTCCACGGAGAGCCGCTCCTGGCCGGGCATGGCGTCTATGGGCTCCCGGACGTTTTTACCGGCCACGGCGAACATGGGGTAGATCAAGTTGTCCGCGCTAAGGCGCGTCTCGCGCACCATGCGCCTGAGGTTCTCGCTGGCCCTCATGCGGCGGGGCCTGTAGTCGGGGAAAAGCATGTCGGTTTCCTTGATTTGCGGCTTGAAAGCTCAGCGGCCGGCCTTTTCGACGCGGACCTTTTCCTCGGCGATCCGCCACGCGCCGTCCGCGCCCCTGACGAGCAGGAGCGAGAAGGTTCCCTCCGTGCCTTCGCGGGAGTTGCTACGAAGGCCTGAAATGCGCAGGCGGCCGCCCTCGGCCTTGTACTCCAGCTCGGAGTATATGTTGAGGCTCATCCGGCGCGGCTTGTCCTTTCCGGCGCGGAGGACCTCCTTGTACTGGCGGCCCGTGAGGGCGATGGATTGGGCCCGCCCGCGCTCGTCCTTCACCTGGTAGGAGATGGCGGCCGAGTCGTCGTAAAGCTCCGCCAGGGCCGGGTCCCCGGTTTTTTCGAGCCTTGCGAACCTGGCGAAGAAGGCCTTGGCGTCTCCGACATCGGGCCCTGCGGCCTCCTCGCCGGCCGCGGCCGCGCCCGCCAAAAGGAGCGGCAGGAGCGCCGCTGCCGCCAAAAACATCACGCGCTTGCCCATCTTCCCCCCTTGCGCCGGTAGAACCGGCATAGGCCCTCAGGCCTTCTCTTTCTCGGTTGCGGCCTCCGGGGCCTTTTCCTCGGGGCCCAGCTCCGCGGTGTTTTCCTTGATGGCGGCGCTTTCGGGGGTTTTCAGGCCCATCTCCACCTCGAACTGGGAGAGGAGGTCCTCGGCCATGCTCTTTTCCACGGCCTTCTGGGCGCGTATCTCCTCCAGGCCCTGCCCGGAGAGGTCGGCCGCCACCCGCACCTTGCTGCGGTTCAAATCGATCTTTTCCTGGATTACCTGCTCGATCTCGCCGAAATCGGTGGTGAGGTCGAACTGGAAGGTCTGGGAGAGCTTGGCCAGCTCGGCCTCGGCCTGGCTCATCTTGAGCTCGGCCTCGTACTTCTTGATCTTCTCGCGCACCTTGTTGAGGTTTTTCGAGGCGAACTTGATCTTCTCGACGTTGTTGTTGTAGGCCTCCTCGTGCATGGCAAGCTGCGCGCGGTTCTCGGCGAGGTCCTTTTTCACCTCCTCCAGCTCCAGCGCCAGCTGCCCGGCCGTGTTGCGGTCCCCGGCCTTGAGGTAGGCCTTGATGCGGGCGGTGACCGTGCGTTCGTGCTCCTCTCCGGCGGCCACCTGGCGGCTCACCCGCTCCACCAGCGCGCGGTACTGCTCCAGGCCCTTGCGGCCCTCCTTCAGCTGGGCCACCGACTGGTCGTACTCGAGCTGCATCTGGGCGATGGGGTCCATGGTCCAGAAAAAGTTGGCCAGCTTGTTGAACTGGGCCAGAAGGGCCTTCCAGAACTTCATGGGAAACCTCCTTGGGAAGGGGCTCACGTATCGGAATAGAATATCTTATACCATTTCGGGCAAAAGGGAAAGAAGGGAGGAGCTTTTTCGGAAAAGCCCCTCCCCTTGACGGCCTTCCGGGCTCAGACCGGGTAGATTTTCGAGAGAATGGCCAGTATCACGTCGCTCATGAGGCGGTGGCCGGCAAGGCTTAGGTGGCAGGGGTCGTTCGGCAGGAACAGGTCCGCCTGCTTCTCGGCCGGGACATTGGCCCTCACGTAGGCGTCCACGTCGAGATAGGGCACGGAGGCCGCGGAGAGGGTCTTGCGGAAAAGAGCCATGTCGGAGGCATATTCGCGGGTGTTCACCGGGAGCATTATGAAGACCACCTTGAAGTTGTTGCGGGCCGCGAGCTTCTTGACCTCATTCACCATGCCGGTAAGCTCTCCGGGCGTGGTCCGGTACTGGATTTTTTGGTAGCGGTCGGCCCCGGCCCGTCCGGCCAGGAAATACCTCACGGTGCGGTAGAAGCGGGACTTCAGGAGGAGCCCCGTGAGGCTTCCCTTCAGGGAGTAGTAATCGGCGTAAAACTCGTTGTGCTTGCGGCTTTTCAATATCTCGACTAGCTTTTCGGCCTCGCCGGGCCACAGCGCGAGGTCGTTTCCGGTGATGCACCAGAAGACCGCGTCGGGCGCGAACTTGAGGCCCAGGGCCTTCAAGTACTCCACCTCCTGCGAAAAATCGTAGCCCCGCACCCCCAGGTTCACGCACTCCCACTTATCCCCCAGCCTTTGGGCGGCCAGATCCGTGAAGCGGTCCGCCACCGGAAGCCCGTAGCCCTCCACCACCGAGTCGCCCATGAAGATGACGCGCTTCCTGCCGGTGCGGGCGAAGGGGAAGGCGGGGCCCCGGTGTCCGTAGGAGTTCTGGTCCCCGGCCCCGGGGGTGGGGACGTAGATGAGGCGCGGGTTGGCGGAGAGGCGGTAGTGGGCCCCGAAGGCGTTGATGTCGATGACGTGGAACATGGGGTCCGGGAGGAAGATACGGACGCCGGCCTCCAGGAGCACGAGGCTAAGGAGGACGCTCCCCAGGACCGCCAGTACCCGTGTCCGCAGCCGGGCCTTTTTCGGCCGGCCCCCAGGCGCCGGCGGCTCGCCGTCCCCGGTTTCGGTTACGCCGTTCTCCCCGCCGGTTTTCGTGGGTTCTTCCATAACCAATTCCATCAGTTGAGGAAATCACTCCGAGCCTTGGCGACAGGAGGGTCCAAAACGATGAGCCGCAAGGAGCGCAAGCGACGCGCAAGGGAGCGTACTTTTCGTACGTGACCGCCGCGCGCCGGGAAGCGCGACACCGCGGATCGCGTTTTGGATACTCCTGTCAGATGACGCCCTTCGCCCTAAGCGCCTTGATCTCGCCTTCCGAGTAACCCAGGTTTGCGAGCACCTTGTCGGTGCTTTCGCCGAAGCCCACGGGAGGCGTCCTTATGCCGCCCTTGGTGTCGGAGAGCTTCACGGGGGTGCCGATGGCCCGGATCTTTTCGCCGCTTTTGTCCGAAATCTCCACGGACATCTCCCGCGCGATGAACAAGGGATCGGAAAGGACCTCCGCAAGGTTCAAGACGGGGCCCATGCACACGTCCTCGCGGGCCAGGAGGGCCTCCCACTCCGCCAGGGTCTTTTCCTTGAACCTGGCGATCAGAAACTCGTGTATCTCCATCCTGCGGGCCTCGTCGTACTGGAGCATGGCGTAGTCGGCGGGCGCCTCCAGGATCTCGCAGAGCCTGCGCCAGAAGCGGTTTTCCACCGCGCCTATGGAAAGATGCCGGCCGTCCTTGGTCTCGTAGGTGGAGTAGCAGGCGTAGCGGTGGGAGAGCATGGTGTCGCTGCGCTTGGGGACCTGCTTCATGATCTGGTGGAACATGAGGGCCACCGGGAGCATGCTCACCATGCCGTCGGTCATGGAGATGTCCACGTACTGGCCGCGGCCGGTGCGGTCCCGGGCCAGGAGCGCCAAGAGGATGCCGATGGCCCCGTACATGCCGCCGCCCGCGATGTCGGCCAATTGCACGCCAGGGATGGAGGGCGGCCGGTCCGCGGCGCCGATCATGTTGAGGACGCCCGAGTAGGAAAGGTAGTTCACGTCGTGGCCCGCCACGTCCCGCATTGGGCCGGTCTGGCCGTAGCCGGTGATGGAGCAGTACACGGCCCGTGGGTTCACCTTGGAGACGGCCGCGTAGTCGACGCCCAGCTTCTCCACCACGCCGGGCCGGAAGCCCTCCATGACCACGTCGGCGTCCTTCACCAGCTTGAAGAATATCTCCTTGCCCTCCGGCGTTTTCAGATCCAGGCTCATGTGCTCCTTGTTGCGGTTCACCGTGGCGAGGTAGAGGCCGTCGGCCATGAAGCGCTTGTCCTCGATGGCGATGACGCGCGCGCCGTGGTCCGCCAGGATCATGGAGCAGTAGGGGCCCGGCAGGAGCCTGGTCAAGTCCACAACCTTTATGCCCTTCAAGGCGCCGTTGTTTTCCATGGAAAGTCTCCTCGATTGAGCGTTCGTTCTATGAGAGTTGGGGATGACTATTTATTTTATATCAACGGGTTGATGTCCGGCCGAATGAGAACCCCTCCAGAACCTGCGCCGCCTTGCGCAGCAAGGTGGCGCGAATATCGGGGGTCCGGGGGCGGTTTGCGCCCCCGGTCCTTTTGGGAAAGGGAGGGGGGTGCGGG
>JAKAGN010000295.1 GCA_021815525.1 Deltaproteobacteria bacterium | reverse complement strand
CATCAAGGACCCCCTCGAGGCCTGGGACTACCGCCGGGGCGTGTGCGGCTGGCGGAGCCACATCCTCATCCGGGCCCTGGCGCGCCTCAACATCGAGGCCCACATCTTCAACATCTACGACTACGATTTCGGGCACTCCTGCGTATTGGCCACCTACAACGGCAGGACCCATTTCATAGACCCCACCTACGGGGGGTACTTTTCATCGCCCGAGGGCCGGGTGCTCTCCTGGGAGGAGATCAGCGCCGACCCGGAGGCGGCCGCCAGGAACATGGTGGTTTTTCCCAAGACGCTGGACTGCTACGCGGACGGCTCCCGGGCCGTCAACAAGGAGCGCATGGCCGATGTGTACGCGCCGGCCAAGATCGCGGCCGTGGAGAACGCCGGGGTTTACCGCAGCCGGATTTTCGTTTTGCCGGTCGTCCTGGCCCGGGGCGACGCGGACGGCCCTCTCGTGCTGGGCCGCATGAACGGCAGCGAGGACGACATGCGGGACACGGACGTGGCCGCCCGGACCCGCTGCTGGTACCTGGACCTATTGGGCTCGGCCCGCGAAAACTTCGCCTACCGCTTCCGCCTGGAGGGCCTCTCGGACACCTCGCCCGTAACCGTCACCTTCCGCTTCTGCGGGGAAAATCGCGGAAAGGCCAGGTTCCTGGCCGAATCCGGCGCCGGGAAAATTCTTGCGGGCGCGGAGGGGCCCGTGTGCTCGCGGGCCTCGATCTGGCGCGTGGAGTACCAGCCGGAGAAGGCCACGGGAAACGAGTTCACGGTGCGGCTTTCCGAGTACCCGGCGCCGGTCGCCGACGTACCGCTCCGGCGCGCGGTGAAGGGCGGCGAGGTGGACGGCGGGGAAAAGAGCTACGCCCGCCTCGACTGCCTGAGCGTGGAGTACGGCCCGTAGAAGCCCGCGGGAACGAATGGCCTGACGCATCCGCGGTGAAATTTGTTTGTGCGGTTCCAGTGTGAATGCTTGATTGAACGCGATACGGCGCCGGGCCATGATGTTTTCAAGCGCCCGGCGCGTTTCGTCCCCGCCCGCATCTCTTATTATAAGCATCTTCAATTATTGGATGAACTCTCTCGTCCAGGCCGGCGTCCACCGGCTCCGCACCGCCATGCCGGCATCCGTTTGTCGTCCGATTCGGCACATTTTTCAGCACCCGATAAAAACGATCAAGCAGCTTTTCTTTTTTTTCCATGTGTGATATTATTAGGTATTAAATTTAAGGGCCGCGATGAAGCTGTGACTTAAATGCAGGCTATAAGCATGTTTTCATGAAATTTGTTGTGTATATAGAAATACTAAATACATTGCTTGCAGAGCAGGATGCGCGTCGGCCCCAAATGTGCGCGTAACGATCCGATGACTGGAACGCAGAGCCGCCCGTGGACCTCGAAGACGAGAACGCGCGCCATGCCAGCTGACAGCAAGCGCAGACCGACAGGCTCTTCCGCTCTCAGGCGCAGGCTTTCCATCATCGAATGCCTGGTGGCCGGGCTTCCCTTCGTCCTCTTCCTCTACGCCGAGTACAGCGAGGGACCCGGCCTGGAGCCCCGCCAGGTGCTGTTCGTGGGCGCGACGCTCCTGGTGGTGCTGGCGGGCCTCGTCATGGTGCGCCGCTTTTTCGAGCGCGTCACGGATTTTGCCCGAACCGTGCAGGAGGCTGCCCACGGAGCCGCCCAAAGCAACGCCGCGGCCCTCGAAACCTTTCGCAGCACCCGGGAGCTCAAGGGGATCGCCGACGCCTTCGGCACGGTGCTTAACCGCATGGAGACCGCCAACCGGGAGCTGGAACGGAAGGTGGCGGGCCTTTCGGTCCTGAAGGAGATGCTCCGACTCTCGGGCGAGACCGGCGACATGGACCTTCTCCTGGGAAGCCTCCTGAAGGAGGCCATGAATCTCTCGGGCGCATCCATCGGCTCGGTGTTCGCCGTGGAGTCTCACCCCGGCCACCCGGGGCCGCGCCTCCGCTTGGTGCGCCACCAGGGCGCGGATTCGGACGCCCCCCCCGACTTCCCCGCCACGGGGGACGCCCCCATCATGCACAAGGTGATCCTCGGCCGCAGGGCGCTCCGCGTGCAGAACATCGAGTGGGACCCCAGGACCCAAAAGCCCAACGATCCCCGCTACGGCGCGCCCTCCTTCATGTCGCTGCCGGTCTTCGCCGGGGACGACACCGTGGCGGTGGTGAACCTCGCCCGCAAGGAGGGCCGCGCCGCCTTCGACGAGGAGGACGAGCAGCTCCTTACCCTGGCCGTGGCCGAGATGGGCTTCGCCCTCCAGAACGTCCGCCTGCGCTCCAAGGCCGAGGGCCACGACGCGGTGGTGGGCCGGCTCTCGGAGGAGCTGGCCCGGGAGCGGGAGCTTTGCCGCAACGTGGAAACCGAAAAGAACCTCCTGGCCTCCAGGATGATCCACGCCCAGGAGATACAGGCCCTGGGCACCCTGGCCGGCGGCGTGGCCCACGACTTCAACAACCTTTTGATGGCGATCCAGGGAAACGTCTCCCTGCTTTTGATCGAGGCCAAGCCCGAAACCGCGGTGCACACCCGCCTCAAGAACATCGAGCGCCAGGTGGAAAGCGGCTCCCGCCTCACCAGCCGGCTTTTGAGCCTCTCCCGGAAGGGACGCGGCGAGGTGGGCCCCGTGGACCTGAACAAGGTGGTGGCCGACACCGCGGAGGTCTTCGGCCGCGCCCGCAAGGACGTGGTGATCCGCCTGGACCTCCTGCCGTCCCTCGCCCGCGTCAAGGCGGACCCCACCCAGCTGGAGCAGGTGCTCTGGAACCTCTACCTGAACGCCGGCGACGCCATGCCATCCGGGGGCCGCATATCCGTGCGCACCGAAAACGCCGCCGCCCGCGACACGCCGCCGGACTGCGCCCTTCCGCCCGGCGGCTACGTGCGCGTCCGGGTGTCCGACAACGGCGCGGGCATCCCCCCCGAAATCCTTCCCCGCGTCTTCGACTCCTTCTTCACCACCAAGGAGCCCGGCAAGGGCACCGGCCTGGGCCTGGCCTCGGTCCGCGAAATCGTGAAGACCCTGGGCGGCGTCATCTTCGCCGAGTCCGGCCCCGGCCCCGGCGCCTCCTTCGAAATCATCATTCCGGCCATCGAAGAATAAATCTGAAACAAAGGAAAGCCCCCGGCCCCGCGCGGGCCGCCGGGGCTTCTAATCCCGCCGGCCAAAGCCCGGGAACCCGGAAAAAGCGGGCTCCGCGGCCGGGACGGGCGCCGTGGAATCGCGGGTGTTGACAGGGCGCGGGTCCGTCGCTATGTTCCACGCGGATCAACCCGAAAGGAAAAGGAAGAAAATGGAGCAACTGGAAAACAACGCGCGGATCGAGCCGGTGCGCCTCTCCGAGGACAGCCGCTTCGAGTTCGCCTGCGACCGCGAAAACGCCTGCTTCACCCGCTGCTGCCGCGGCCTCACCATCGTCCTCACCCCCTACGACATCCTGCGCCTCAAAAAGCGCCTGTCGCTTTCCTCCGAGGAGTTCCTGGGCCTCTACTCGGTGCCGGAGCTTCTGGAAAAGACGGACCTGCCCGTGCCGGTCCTTCGCATGATGGACGACGAGGAAAAGACCTGCCCCTTCGTGCGGGAGGACGGCTGCCTGGTCTACGAGGACCGGCCCGCGGCCTGCCGCTACTACCCCATCGGCCACGGCACCCTGCGGCCCAAGGAGGCCGACGCCACCGAACGCTTCTACTTCCTGGTGCGGGAGCCCCACTGCGAGGGCTTCAAGCGCCGGAAGTCCTGGACCGTGGCGGAGTGGCGCCGCGACCAGGGCGTGGACATCTACGACGAGATGAACCAGGGCTGGGCGGACCTGGTGGTCAGGAAGCGCTCCTTCCCCGACATGATAAAGCTCACCCGCGAGGCCAAGGAGATGTTCTTCCTTGGGAGCTACAACCTGGATCGCTTCCGCCGCTTCGTGTTCGAAAGCTCGTTCCTGTCCGTCTACGACGTGGACGACGCCACGGTGGAAGCCATCCGCGAAGACGAGACCGCCCTCATGCGCTTCGGCTTCGAGTGGTTGAACGGCGTCCTCTTCAAGCAGGGGCGGATCATGCTGAACCCGGAAAAGGCCCGCGCCCGCATGGTGGCCAAGGACAAGGCCCCGGCGCAGCCCCATTGATCGCCTGTCCAAAAACGCGATCCGCCGCGTCACGCTTCAAAGCCGATTTCGGTCACGTACGTTAAGTACGCTCCCTCATTGGCTTTTTGCGTTCCTTGCGGCTCATCGTTTTTAGCCAGGCTTCATATCGCGCCGCTCTTGCTCCAATTTCAAGCCAGGATCGCCTTCCGGCGGCTATGACAAGCGTTACAAGCCGTTATTCCAAAATTGAAAGTGTTTTGGAAAGGGTGGGAGGGGGGTGCGGGGGGAGGGATGGGAGAACCTTTTATTCATAA
>JAKAGN010000294.1 GCA_021815525.1 Deltaproteobacteria bacterium | reverse complement strand
GGCCCCAGCCCTCGTCGAAAACCACGGAACGGACCCGCCAGAAAAGGGCCGGAATCAGATCCGCGGCCGGAACGCCGGCGGCCGGGTTCTCCGCGGCGCGCCGGAGAAGCGCGATCCGCGTCTTGTAGTCGAAAAGCCTCGACAGGAAGACGCGCGCGCCCGACGCCTCGTCCGCCGCCATGCCGGAAAGGCGCCTCTCCACGCTGTCGGCCGGGGCGGACATGAGCTTTTCCCGGGCCTCGGGGGAGGCCGACGCGCTCCGGGCCGCCACGAAGGCCTCCATGTCCCGGAAAATCAGATCCGCCGCGCGCTCCAGGTGCCGCGCCAGGAAGGAGGCCGCCGCGGCCGGGGGCCTAACGGTGACGGCCCGCAGTATCCCGCCGAAACGGGCGCAGCGCTCGGAAAGCTCCGCCGTGGCGCTCTCCCAGAAGAGACGGCAGGCCTCCCGGGCGTAGTGTGCGGGGTCGTTCAGGGCCGCCACCGGGCTTTGCATGGCCTGGACGATACCCGGAAGACGCCGGGCCGTCTCAGGGAAAAGGGGCTCGCCCGTGGCCGCGGCGAAGATCATGCCGCTGACGGCGTACCAGTCCTCCATGTGGAGGGCCAGGGCCACGTCCCCGAAAAGCCGCTCCACCATGTCGTTTCCCATCATGTGGACCGGCGTGGCGTAAAGGGGCGTGCCGGCCGGGGGCGGCTCCGCCGGGGGATCGAGCCGCACCGCGGTTTCGAGGTCTATGAGGCCGATCTCGAAACGGTCCGGCTCGGTGAGAAAGCCAGGGTAGCGGGCCTCGTCCCCCACCACGAGTAGGTTGTCGGGCTTGAGATCCCGGGCGGCCACCTTCTTCTCCTCCAGCCAGGCCAGAAGCGCGAGAAGGTTCGCCGCTATGCCCTCTATCTTGGGCCGCCGCTGGGCGAAGGAAACGCGCCGCACGTGGTCCCGCACGGCCTCGCGGAAGGTGCCCACCGCGTAGGGATGCTCCTTCATGGCGGAAAGGAGGGCCGTTTCCAGCGCCTGGTGCGCATCGGGGGCAAGGCCCGTGGCCGCGCCGTCGGGACAGCGGCCGGCGACGCATTGGAGGAACCACTCCGGAAGCTTGTGGGGCAGCGGCGGGTTTCCGGGCAGGTCCCCGAAGGCCCGGGCCACGGCCTCCCGGCAGGACCCGTACACGGACTGTATCCCCAGGCAGGCCGCCAGGCTCTCCTCGCCGTAACGGCCCGAGCCCGCCACCGGGTCCGAGAGGACCTCCGGGCAGGCCACAAGCTCCTGGGCCATCCGGTCCTCGGTGTCGTGCAGCTCCCGGAGCACGTCGGCAAGGAAAAAGCGGGTGGAAAGCTCCATGAAAAAGAGGAAGGACCCGCGTATCTTGAGAAAGTCCGTGAGCCTCGGCGTCTGGCCCGCCAGCTGAATGTAGCGCGCCTCCATCTTTTCCGGGGTAAGCGCGGAGGCCCCGGCCAGGGGATGGACCAGGCGCAGGATAACGGAAAGGCGCGGCACCACGCACTCCCTGGGGGCCAGGGCGCCGGCCACGGCCGTTTCCTTGCGGATCTGGGCCAGGTAGCGGGAAAACTCCGTGACGGGTCTAGGGGGCACCTTGACCACGATGTGGGTGTCGAAAATGACGAGGTAGAGGCGGCTCTTGCTCTTGGCCTCCTCCCCGATGGGGGCTATGGTCATCCTGCGGGCGGCCCACTTGCCCTTGCGGTTGACCTTGAACTCGCAGACGTGCACGCCCCGCCGCGCGCCGGTCTCGGTGAACGCCACCTCCGTGGGCGCGCCCTCGTCCACCCCGAGCTGGACCTTGTAGACGGAGAGGAAGAAATCCACGAGATCCCTTGGGCGGACATCCCATCCCTTCCGGGCCGGGGCGGCGGGGGCATCCTCCTGCGCGCGGGGGGAAACCGCGAGCGGCCGTGGTTCGCCTGGCCCGGCCTCCGGCTTCCCCCGGGCGGAACGCCGCCTCATAAGCGCCCACGCGGCCACGCCGATAACGGCCGCGGCCGCGACGGCGGCCATGAGGACGAGCGGGCTCAATGGGCGCCTCCCCCGGACTTTTTCCCCGCGGCGCCCTTGGGCAGGATGCCCATGTCCTCGGCCTTCGAGGCGGCCAGGGGCCCGAGAAGCTGGTTGACGGCCGCATGGGCGGCGTTCATGCCGTCACGCGCCGTGGCCAGCTCCGCTTCCAGGCGGTCGCGCCGCTCGGCGGCGTCCCCCAGCCCCAGAATGATGTCGGAGTAACGCTCCTTGACGAAAACGTAGGTCCGGTTCGCCGCATCCAGGTAGGCCCTTATGCTGGCCACGTAGCCCGCGTATTTTTCGGCGAAGCTGGGCTCCACGAAGGCCTTGAACAGGGAAAGCGCGGTCTGGTCCTTCTTCTCCAGGGTTGACGCCTTGGCGCTCATCTCCTTGATCTTGCCCGCGTTCTTCTCGGAGTAGGAACGGATCTCGGCATAGGAATCCTCCGCCGCGCCCGTGAACTCGCGGGCGTAGCCCAGAAGAGCCTCCATGGACTCCGTGTCCGGAGGCCCCCCGCGGGTGTCCAGGCTCCGGTCGAGCTCCAGGAGGCAGAAGTAAAGCTTGTAGTGGGCCGTCACGAACTTCACGATGGCCTCGTTCATCTCCTTGGCGGGCTCGGGGGGAAGGGCCTTCTCGAGGTCCTCCATGGGCACGTTGAAGCGGCCGCACGCGGCGGCCGAGATGACGACGAGGAATAGAAGGACTGCGATTCGGAAGCTGCCTGGCCTGTTGTTTTTCATCGCGGCTCGCGGATCATGCGCCGCTCGCGCCCCAAGGAGCGCGCGGACGCGATTTTTGGAAAGGACCGGGCGCCGGTTTTCCCGGACGCCCGGTCTTTTGAATGTTATCGCATGGTCCCCTTCCGGCGCAACGGTTTTTACCGGGGCGCGACAAGGGGCGGGGAGCAAAGCCCCCCCGTCCCGCCCCCGGGGCCCGGCGCGGGAAAAATTTTCGCGGCCCCTTCCCCGATGAGCCCCCCTTTCCATTCCCTATGGGGCCTATCACCCCGGACGGGTCGGCCCATCGACACATTGCCGTTGCATTTAATGGACGAATGGTGTATTCTTATTGAATCTGAAATTCTGTCCCCAAGGCTGGTGACCGGATACAAGCTCTTGATTTTCGAGGCGTTTCCCGAGCACTCAGGGTGCGGCTTTCCACGAAACCCGGGGCAGGCCGCGCAGCGGGCGGAATGACTTGAGGGCCGGCCGCCGTCCCGTTTCCCACAACCGAGAGAAGGGCTAGCATGAAGAAGCGTGATCTTTTTTCCGGCATTGCGTGGCTGGTTCTGGCCGTCGCGGTTTGCCTCCCCGGCTCGGCGCTGGCCGCCGTGACCGACATCACGGGGCCCTCGGAGATGCGCCAGGGATACACCGCCGAGTTCACGGCGACGGGAAGCGCCGCCACGGATTACACGTGGACCTTTTCGGGCGGCATCCCCCGGGCGCTCATCGTGCCCAACTCCCCTCGGGTGGTATGGAAGGCGGACGTCCAGCCCACGGACGAGTATGATCCCTTCCAGGTGACCATGTCCGTGCAGGACAGCATCTCGCATCTTTTCTATTCCGAAATCATCAAGATTTATCTGCCCGTCGTCATCTCCTACAAGAGCGGCATCCCGGTATACATGCTTCCCGGGACCCACAGCCGCGACGAGTACGGCAAGGACGATCTGACGGGTGTGGGAGGCAGGCTCGCCACCTACCAGTGGATGTTCGACGGCCCCGCCTGGAGCGTCCCCCAAAATGGCGGCAACAACAAGGTCACCCTCTTCACAGCCCCCACCACCGGGAGGTACGCGGGGCAATACACGATAACCCTCATGGATTACCTGCCGGGCACCGACTCGGTCAATATCTGGGTCCCCGTCCGGATCGACGATGGGCCGCTCTTCATAGCCGAGGGCGGCGCGCCGGTCTACTTCCACATCACGGGAATGCCGGACGGCGTCAACTACACCGCAAAACTCATGACGGGCAAGGATTCCACCGCCCAGGACGTGACCGGCAACGCCAACTTCGGGACCATCACCCCCCAGCTTGCCCCCAGCTCCGGCGGTGTTTACACCTTAACCTACACGCCGCCCGCCGACGCCACGAGCTTCAGCAACTTCTTCATCGTGGCCGAGCCCGACCAGACCCTCAACGCGCCCTCCTACGGCAACGTCTACAAGCCCCTGCCCTACGGGCCCATCCTGCTCAGGGACACGCGCAGGTACGCCGGCCGCCTCATCGACACGATCACGCATCTGCCCGTAGTCGGAGCCAAGGTCTCCCTCTACGCCCCCGAGCGCTACCGCACCTCGGTCATCACCAACGCGAACGGCGAGTTCACCTTCGGCCCCCTGCCCTCCGCCAACACTTACGCGTTCTCGGTTTCGGCCGCCGGCTACATTGCCGGCAACTTCG